>JAEWKY010000138.1 GCA_023457615.1 Actinomycetes bacterium
TCGCCACCCCCGCCCATCGCCACCAGCCGCCCGTCGCCACGGTCCAGCGCGCAGCGGAGCCGAGGATGTTAGCCGGGGTGGACAGGTCGTGCCACCCCCTGGCACACGCTCCCGGTTTGGCGTGGGCTGTAGTCGGGGGCATCGGCTCCCGAGCAAGGAGGCACGCAGATGGGACGTCACAGCATCGGCTATCAGCCGGAGGACGGCGCGCTCGACGAGGGCACGGCGGAGCAGGGCGCGGGACAGCCCGATCAGGGCTTCGCGCAGGACTTCGCGCAGTATTTCGGGTACCGCGTCGGGGAGGGCCGCGCGGGCACGACCGACGGGTCGATCGCCCCGCCCGGTGACCCGATCGACCCGGGCGTGCCCGGGGCCCCGGACGCGCCGAGCGCACCGCCGACCCCGGATAGCCCGACGTATCCGGACAACCCGAATCCGGACAATCCGAACTACCCCAACAACCCCAGCTACCCGGACAACCCCAGCTACCCGGAGCCGGGCCCCAGCTCCCCCGAGATCACTCCGAGCGAGCCGCCGCCGTTCGCCCCGGACGAGGCGGGCGACGGCTCGATGCCCGGGCAGCCCTGGCACTCCGCCGGCGAGCAGGTGCTGTGATGGCGCGCCTCACGTCGGGCGAATCGAGTGCTCCGGACGACCCGGACGGCCTCATGAACGACCAGGAGATGCCGACCGCCGACGGCCAGATGGCGTCGAACACGTCCGAGGAGTTCGCCCCGCCCGCGGCCGAACGCTCGGAGGATCCGTCGTGGGGTGCCGACTCCGGCAACGGCGGTCCGGGCATCTCGGGCCACGACGGCGCCCGGGGCGACGACATCGACGCAGCCGGAGAGGCGGGGACGGTCGAATGAGCACGCCGCTCACTCCGGGAAGCGACGAGCCGACCCCCGAGTCGACGCGCGATTCGACGCGCGATTCGACCATCGGAGACGAGGCGACCACCGACGACGCGTTGCCCGGCCCCGAGGAACTCGACGACGTGACCGCCGACGGCTCGACGGGCGACGGCACCTTCGGCGACGGCGACCTCGGCGCCAGCGACCTCGCCGAGGGCGGCGACGTGCTCGACGAGATGCTGGCGAACCACGCCTCGGGCGGCTGGAGCGACCCGGCCGCCGACGGCCTCTCGAACGGCGACGCGCTCGACGCCCCGGCGACCGGCGACGAGGAGCCCGGACAGCAGCCCGTCGAACTCGACGCCGACGCGATGGGTCGCCCGGTGTCGGGTTCGATGAACGACGACGATCAGGGGATGGAGAACGCAGGCGCCAACCTCGGCGACTGATCCCCCGAACCCTCCGCAGCCGAACCCTCCGCTGCGCGCGATCTACCCTCGCCCGGCACTCGCAAGTCCGGCACCCGCACACCCGGCGGGCGCACACTCGCTGCCCGCACGCCCGGGGCACGGAGCTCTCCCGACCCGCTCCCGGGTGTCGCCTCGACCGCCCGCCTCGCCCGGAACTCCCGAACCGCCCGCGACTTCGTGACGAGCAGCGCGCCCATCCGACCCGATCCGGGCGGCGGTTCCAACCAGTACTTTCCGGCACGCGCGACGATCGACCACTGCTCGTTGTGGAGTCGCAGGTGGTGATGTCGGCAGAGGAGCACCCCGCGGTCGAGGTCGGTGCGGCCACCCCTCGACCAGTGGTCGATGTGGTGCGCCTCGCACCACGACGGGGGCCGATCGCATCCCGGCCACAGGCAACCGCCGTCGCGCACCGCGAGCGCCGCGCGCTGAGCCGACGAGAACAGCCGCCGCGACCGCCCGTGGTCGAGCACGCGCCCCGAGCCGTCGAGGGTCACCCGCTCGACGCCCGACGTGCACGCGACGCGGTCCACCGTGGCGAGCGAGACGCTCTCGTGCGAGCCTTCGATCACCCCGTAGCCGCGCCCCGTGGCGAGCACCTGCTCGTCGACGAGGATGCGGACCCCCGGCGCACCCGACCCGACCAGCACCTCGGGGTCGGCCGACGCCGCCTGCCTCAGCAGTTCCGCGAACGCGTCGGACGCGAGCTGCTCGGTCGAGCGCGGATCGTCGGCGAGTCCCGATGCCCGCGCGGCCTGCTCGGGGTCGACGAAGCGCGGGCCACCCTGTCGCGGCGAGGTGGCGCGGTCGTAGACCTCGTCGACGATGCCCGCCGTCTCGGGATCGTACGTCCAGACGAGACGCTTCATGCCGTCGCGGAGATCGATGCGGCGCAGCGACCGTCGCCCGCGCAACGCCGCCTCCCGGTCGGCGACGCCCTCGGCGTCGATCTCGTCGCGCACCTCTCGCGCGCGCTTGCGCAGGCGGTCGGGGTCGAGCTCGCGTGCGGCTTCGCGCAGGGCTCCGATCGCGGCATCGAGGACCGAGGCGTCGACGCCGTCGGGCTCGCCGAGCCCGCTCGCGATGGCATCCACCGCGGCGGTCGAGAGCGACCCGTCGGTCACGCCGTCGCCGAGCCCCGCGAACGCACCCGGGTCGCGCGTGAGGCGACCGACGCGCACGGCGGTGGCGGCATCCCGACCCGTGACCTGCATCGTGGTGGTGAGGAGTTCTTCGACGGTGCGGGCTCCCTCGCGGCGCGCGAGCCCGGCGGCGCCGAGCTCGGGGCGGGAGCGTTCGGCCATGACCCCGGCGGCGAGCGCCGCGTGCGCGTCGCTCACTCGGGCGACCTCGGCGACGATGCGCGCGACCTCGAGCAGGTCGGCGTCAGTCGCCTGCGCGAACCCCGACCGCGGCACGGCGCGCAGCACGTCGAGTGCCGTGCGGAGGCCGTCGAGGGCGGGGAGCGTCATGGGAATCATCCTTCCGGACTCCATTGTCCCGGATCGAACACAGCTTCGAAAGGACAAGAAGTCGTGGAGGAACAGCCTGTGGAGGACGCGTGCCACGATGGCGGCATGACCGATTCCTCTCCCCGTCCGGCCTTCGAGGTGCTCGAGCTCGGCGCGATCGACACCTGGCGTGCGCACTACGGCGGGTTCCGCCCCGACACCTCGCGCGACGGGCGCCGCGTCGTCGACCACGAGCTCGTGACGCAGTACATCGGGCTCACCGCGAACTCCTACGTGGCGGGCGAGGAGGCGGGGTACTGGCATTCGCACTCCGAGATCGAGGAGCTCTACGTGTTCCTCACCGGTCGCGGCGAGATGGGGCTCGACGCCGAGGTGGTGCCGGTGGGACCGGGCTCGGTCGTGCGCGTCGGGCAGGGCGTCGCGCGCACCTGGCGCGCCGTGCCCGACACCCCCGAGCCGCTGACGTGGCTGTGCATCCGCGCCGGCGGCGACGGCGAACTGGCACACCTGCCGTCGGATGCGACCCGCGACCCCGAACGACCCTCTCCGTGGTGACCCGCGTCGTCGCGGCCGTGCTCGTCGCCGTCGTCGCCGTCGGCGCGCTCTTCGGCGGCATCGCCCTGATCGTCGCGCCCGACGGCACGGCACTCGGGCTCGAGACCGGGATGCTGCCCGCCTGGTGGCCGGGCGACTACCTCGTGCCCGGGCTCGTGCTCGTGACGGTGTTCGGCGTCGGCGGTGTCGCCGCGTTCGTCGCACTCCTCGCGAGACCGCGCACCGGACTCCGGGTCACCTCGCTGCTCGGCCTCGCGCTCGTGGGCTGGATCGTCGTGCAGATCGCGATGCTCGGACTCATCCTGCCGCCGATGCAACTCGGGTTCGCCGCGATCGGCCTGGCGCTCGTCATCCTCGGGGCGCTCGGACTCCGCGCGACCCGCCGACGGCCCGGCTGACCGCCTCGCGCGTCGTCGACGGCGCCGGATCGCGGGCCGCCCGCGCGATGCGTCGGATGCCGGTGACGATCGCCGCGATCAGCGCGCCGACGAGCGCACCCGTCGTGTTGGCGAGGATGTCGCGCGGATCGGAGACGCGCGGGCTCCACATCTGCACGACCTCGATCACGAACGAGATCGCTCCGCCGAGCGCGGCCGCGCCGACCCACGTCGCGCGCGGGAACGTCCAGCGCAGCAGCATCCCAAGCGGCACGAACAGCAGGATGTTGGCGCCGAACTCGCGGGCTGCTCCCCCGCTCCACGTGCCCGGGTCGATCCACGTCGACAGCGACAGCACGTCGTAGTCGCTCTCGACGGGTCCGGTGCGCCACGGCGCCGGCCCGATCGTGAGCACCGCGATCACCGCGAGGTACGCGACGGTCGCGAGAGCGGCCATCCGGGAGGCGCGGGTCATGGTCCGATCCTGAGGGGCGGATGCTCGACGCACGCTGGGAGTGAAGCGGGAGGTGGAGAAGAGTCGACAGGGGCGGATGTTGGGCAGGCCCTCGTGCGACTCAATAGCCAAGGAGCAAGACGCCGTCGAAAGGTAGCTGCAATCGCTGTGACGCGTAGATCGCGTCGAACACGTCCCTGGAGCTCTCGTACGCGGACTTCACGGTTGAGCCCGTGCGGTACCGCAAGGGCTGCATGAGCACCATGAATCTTGCATCGAGCAGCAGGGAGAGCCGCACGATATCCCGGTAATCGGCATTGCCGAATGCTCCTCTACCGGCCTCAATCTCCATCGCGATGCCCAGGTCGTCGTGAAAAGCATCGATCTCGTAATTGAGCGCCGGACGGCCGTTCTCGCCGAACAGCACCGGGCGCCTGATCTTCTGATCTGCCTTCTTTCCCGACTCCACGATGTAGCCCAGTGCTTCGAGCGATGGCCTCAGCAGGCCGAGCACGCGGTCGCTGGTCAGACGCTCGGCTTCTTCGAGAGGTAGCGGCCGAGTGTCGACCAAGTGCTCTGCAGCACGGACGGCCGACGAGAGGTCTACAGCCCACTGAGGGGGCCGTTCGTTCCGTGGGTAGTAGCTCCACGATGGGTATTCGCTGGACACCGCTGACACGGCTCAACTCTGGCACTGCGAGAAGGGTTCCACGACATCAGGGTTGGCCATCAAAGCCGCTGGACACGCCCCTCCCATCGCCGCCGCAGCCAACGGTCGTGACTCGCCACCACCACGGCCCCCGGGTAACTCCCCAACGCCTCCTCGAGTTCCACGGCGAGCCCCAACGACAGATGGTTGCTCGGCTCATCCAGCAGGAACAGGTGCGGCGGATTCGCGATCACCGTCGCGAGCGCGAGCCGCCTCTGCTGCCCGACGGAGAGCGACCCGACGGGCCGATCGAGCTGGGCCGCCGGCACGAGCCCCAGGTCCCCCAACGGCACGATCTCCGCACGCGAAGCCCCCACGGCATCCCGATACACCTCGCGAGCGGTGCGCGCGGCATCCGCGAACCGGATGTCCTGCCGCAGCATCCCCACCCGCAGGCCGCGCCGCCGCACCGATGACCCCAGCTCCCCCGCGAGCACCGCGAGCAGGGTCGACTTGCCCGACCCGTTGGGTCCGGTGACGAGCACCCGATCCCGCCCCGTGATCGTGAGGCGGTCGAGCGCGAGGCGACCTGGGATGCGCACATCCCGCAGGTCGACGAGCACCTCCGCCGCGTCGAGCGGGGTCGACCCCGACGGGATCCCTAAGAAGCTCAGCACCGGCGGCGGCTTCCGCACCGCCGACTCTTCGAGCACCGAGAGGCGCCGCTCGGCATCCCGCACCCGCCGCGACACCGCGGACTGCACCCGCGCCCCCTTGAACGCGTGGATGAAGCCGTCGTTGTCGCGGGGTCCGCGGCCCGGGGCCACCGTGCGGGCGGTCGTCGAGGCGACGGTGGACAGGCGGGCGAGCTCATCCTGTTCGGATCGGAACTGCTGCTCCCACCGCTTGCGCTCGCGCGCCTTCTCGGCGAGGTAGTCGGTGAACGTGCCGCCGTAGCGCGTCGCGGTGCGCGACCGGTCGGGGTCGAGGTCGACGAGCTCGGTGGCGACCTCGTCGAGGAACGCGCGGTCGTGGCTCGCGAACAGCACCACGCCCTTCCACCGCGTGAGCTGCTTCACCAGGTAGGCGACCGCGGCGTCGTCGAGGTGGTTGGTCGGCTCGTCGAGGATCAGCGCATCCGGCCGGCTCAGCAGCAGCCCGGCGAGGGCGACCCGGCTGCGTTGGCCGCCCGAGATCGTGCCGACGCGCGTGTCGAGACCGAGATTGTGGATGCCGAGGGCCGCGAGAATCTCGACGCGACGCTGGTCGAGTGACCAGAGTTCGGCGCTCTCGGCCGCCTCGAGGGCGCGCTCGTAGCGGCGCTTGTCTTTGCGGACGTTCGCGGCGGCATCCTCGAGCTCACGCTCGATCGCGCGCAGCTCGGCGGTGTACTCGTCGAGCAGCTCCCCGATCGTCGCGCTCTCGTCGACGGGCGCCTCCTGCCAGAGGAACCCGGCTCGCTGGGGACGTTGGATGCTGCCGCCGTCGGGGTCCTCGACGCCGGCGAGGATGCGCAGCAGCGTCGACTTGCCGACGCCGTTCTCGCCGATGAGTCCCGTGCGGGCACCCGGCGGCACGGTGATGTCGACGCCGTTCAGGATGCGGCGGTCGCCGTAGGAGCGGTCGATGCCGCGGGCGACGATGGGTTCGTGGAGGGGAGGCAAGAGAGCACCGGATCTCGGGATCGAGAGGATTCCCGCCGGGCTCGGCCTCGGACGCGGGACTTCGGGGTGCTCAGGAAATCATGGCGGGAGCGAGAGTAGCAGACCCGCCGAGGATTAGGTCAGACGCGGTACCAGGTCGTCGTCTGGCCCGTTCCGCAGATCGCACACGGCGGCAGCGCGTCAGTGCTGTCGTCGAGGGTCACCTTGTGTCCGTACAAGTCTTGATAGGTGCCTTTGCCGGGCTTCTCGCCGATCGAATGTGCCATCGAACTGCCTCCTTCTTGTGGTTGCGGAGAAGCATCACACTTACCTCTGACATTCGGCTGACGAGCGACAGTCCGCTCAGTCGGCATCTTCCTTGAGCTCCTGAGTCGCGAGGGCTGCGAGGAGGGTATACCCGAGCCCGAACACAGCGAATGCGAAGAAGGCCCACATCACGAGTCCCGCTGCGAGTGGATACCCGCCGGTCTCGACTCCGATCACTGAATAGACGGTGCCTCCGATGGCGGCGGTGAACGTTGCGCGCGTCACCGACCTCGTGAGCTTGTGCCGACGAATGCGCCGGTGAGCTCCACGTCGTTCGACGACAGCGCTTAAGAGGATCAGGGGGAAGATGGCGCTCAATACCGCGCAGGTCGCTTCGCTCATGGCTTCACGCTATGCGAGACCGCGACACCGCCGCGGTTGACAGATATAGTCGCTCGCGCGACCATATATGTCATGGATACCGTCACGCGCGATGCGGCGACGCAGCTCGGCGTGAGCCAGCGCCAAGTGCAGCGACTCGCCCGCGACGGCCGCGTGCTCAGCCGCGAGATCGCCGGGCGGCGGGTCGTGTCGAGCCGCTCCCTCATCGCCGCGAGTCGCTCTGCCGGACGCGGGCGGTCATGGGAAGGGAACACCGTCGTCGCGGCGTGCGAGCTCCTGCTCACCGGTGCCACCGATCGGATGTCGGGCAGCCAGCGCACCCGTCTCCGCGCCCGGCTGCGTACGATCTCGATCTCCGACCTCGCCTACCAGGTGCTCAGCGACCGGGTGACCCTGTGGCGGAGCACGCGGCCGACGTCACGCGACCGTGAGTCCGACGGGCTGACGTCCACCGGGCAGCGACTCGACGTGAAGGTGACGCGGGATGCCGCCGCCTTCGCGCGCCGAGCGCGCCTTCTCGCGGATGCCGACGGCGACACTCTCATCGTCGAACTCGACCTGGACGCGACGGCGGTCGTCGAAGACCTCGCCCTCTACGCCTACGGCGACGAGCGCACGAGCGTGCTCGCGCGGCAACGCATCGAACGGCTGCAGTCAGAGCTGTGAGCGAGAGCCTGCAGATCGAGGAACCCGCCGGCGGATGGCGGGAGCCCTGGCCGCGTGTCTTCGAGATCGCCGGCGCGCTCCCCTTCGAGCGGTGGGCGCTGGTCGGCGGCCTCATGGTGCAGACGCACGCGCTGGCCGCGCAGATCGAGACGACGCGGGTGACCCTGGATGTCGACGCGACGGTGCGCATCGAGGCGGGCATCTTCACCTACGCCGAGGCCGCTGCCGCGCTCATCCAACTCGGCTACGCCCTCGACCGCTCGACCCGTTTGGCCTACCGCTTCACCCGTGGACCCGACGTCGTCGACCTCATGGTGGCCGACCACGAACGCCCGCCGCCGCGACATGCTCGCCGCGAGGTCATGCCCGTCACCGGCGGGAAGCAAGCGCTCGATCGAATCCAGCTCGCGACGTTCAGGTCGGGGCGAGCGCAGGTCGAGGTTCCGGTTCCGAATCTGCACGGCGCCCTGGTACTCAAGGCGGCGGCGCACCTCGCGGACTCTCGCGACCGCAGCCGCCACTTGCTCGACGCCGTCACCCTGCTCGCCTGCATCGTGGATGGCGGGGCGATCATCGAGCAGCTACGTGGCTCCGATCGTTCGCGACTGCGTCACCTCGTCCACGCTCTCGACGAGTACCCGTTGGTGGTGGCCCAAGCGCCGTCCGACACGGTCGCGCTCGCCCGGCACACCCTCGACGAGCTGCGCGCGGGTGGGCTCTGACCTGGGGCGGATAGCATCCCACCCATGAGCGAGGATGCCTACCTCCTCCGCCGCCCGGAGGCCTGGCGCACAGCCCGGGCCTTCGGGCGCGGCACCCTCAGCTACGGCCTCGTGCTGATCGCGTTCGGGGCGGGCCTCGGCATCCTGGTGCTCCTCCGGGAGCCCTCCGCGCACGCCCCGCTCTTCGCGGTCGCTTCGGGCGGCGGGATGCTCGCGTGGGGTCTCGTGCTCATCGGACTCGCGGTTCCGCCGCATCCGCACCCGCCCGTGCTGGTGAACGCCGTCGCCGTCACCCCCACGAACGAGCCGCTGCCCGACGACTGGGTGCACCTGTTCCGCCGCCGCCGCATGGGCCGCAGCTTCGCCCTCGGCCTCGGCGCCCTCTCCCTCTACATGCTCGCGATCGTCGTCGTCACCGTGTGGCTCGTCATCGACGGCACCGAGGATGCCGGCCTGCTGCTGTTCCTCGGAATCCCTGTGCTCTCGGCCGTCGTCTGGGGCATCTACGCGCTGCGAGAGGCTCGATCGCGGCGTCGGTTGTCGACGTTCGGGCGTGCGCCGACCGGGTTCACGCTCGGGGCATCCGGGGTGACGGTGCTCGAGCCGCACGCGACGCGTCACATCTCGTGGGGCGACGTGTCGCACGTCGTTGCGACGAACGCCCGCACGCGTGGTGGGAAGTCGCCGCTGCATCCGATCGTGCAGCTCGTGCTGGGGAGCGAGACGGTCACTCTGCAGATGAACCAGCACGTCGCGAGTCCGGCGGTCGTGTACACGGCTCTTGCGACGGCGGTGGATGATGCTCGGTTCCGGGGGATGTTGGGTGACTCGCGTGGGCAGGCCGTGCTCGAGCGCTGGGCTCGGGATGCCGTGGTGCCCGTCTCCGTCGGTCCCAACTGACCGAATCGCCCTGCGGCTGCAGGTCGGAATCGAGGTCGACGAGCTCTGTCGCGGCGTCGTCAAGGTGGTTGGTCGGCTCGTCGAGGATCAGCGCATCCGGCCGGCTCAGCAGCAGGCCAGCGAGCGGGACCCGGCTGCGCTGTCCGCCCGAGATCGTGCCGACGCGCGTGTCGAGACCGAGATTGTGGATGCCGAGGGCCGCGAGGATCTCGACGCGACGCTGGTCGAGTGACCAGAGTTCGGCGCTCTCGGCCGCCTCGAGAGCACGCTCGTAGCGGCGCTTGTCTTTGCGGACGTTCGCCGCGGCATCCTCGAGCTCGCGCTCGATCGCGCGCAGCTCGGCGGTGTATTCGTCGAGCAGCTCCCCGATCGTCGCGCTCTCGTCGACGGGCGCCTCCTGCCAGAGGAACCCCATCCGGGCAGGCCGCTCGATGCTGCCGCCCGAGGAGGCGCAGCAGCGTCGACTTGCCGACACCGTTCTCGCCGATGAGTCCCGTGCGGGCACCCGGCGGCACGGTGATGTCGACGCCGATCAGGATGCGGCGGTCGCCGTAAGAGCGATCGATCCCGCGCGCGACGATCGGTTCGTGAAGGGGAGACATGAGAGCACCGGATCTCGGGTTCGAGAGGATTCCCGCCGGGCTCGGCCTCGGACGCGGGACTTCGGGGTGCTCAGGAAATCATGGCGGCAGCGAGAGTAGCAGAGGACTGCGGGCTCGCAACCGAGTGCTCGCCTAGGGGGCCCGAGTCTGATCCACCCGCGACGATCCGCCGAATAGAGAGGCCCACCCACGACCGGGCGCCACAGACGCGAGACGGCCGAGGTTGCCGCGTTTCCTCGCGTCTGACTCGCCCCGATCCGCTGGCAGTCGCTAGTATGACCGACCAAATGCCAGGGCCCGCAAGATGAGAGCGTGGGTCGGCGTCACGGACGCCGATTGGATCGAGCGACTCCGTGAACAAGGCGATTCGTTGCCGCAGGCTAACTTTTGGAATCCGGGTGGGACACAGAGTTTCGGCGCGGTCGCGCCCGGGGAGATCTTTGTCTTCAAGACCAAGAGGGCGTTCGGCAACTCCCTCGTCGGTGCAGCCGTCTTCGACGCCTTCGTCTTCCTGCCCATCTGGGAGGCGTGGGAGTTGTTCGGCCCATCGAACGGCGTCGACACGCTCGACGACTTCGTCGCGCGAGTATCCCGCCTCCGTCGAACGTCCGAGGTGACGCCGCAATCTCAAATCGGATGCACCCTCCTCCGCGACGTCCTCTTCTTCGATCACCCGCTAACGACGCCGACGGACTTCTCGGAGAACAGCGTCCGCGGGAAGCGATACGACCTGGATGCGCTGAACGCCGACCACACGGTGTTGTTGGCTGCAGCAACCTACTCGTTTCCCGGGTTCTCGGCGGATGAGCGGAGTGTCCCGTGGGCTCTGCGAGGGCGCATTCGCGGAGATGCCCGACTCGTCGTTCCTCGACTCGGACAGCAATCCTTCAAGGCGGTCGTCGCGTCCAACTACGGTCATCGGTGCGCCATCACGGGCGACAAGGTGCGACCGGTGCTTGAAGCCGCCCATATTCAGCCAGTCGCAGCAGGCGGCGAGCATCGCTCGGACAATGGCCTTCTGCTGCGCTCCGACATGCACACTCTCTTTGACCGGGGTTACATCGGCGTGGATCCGGGACACCGGTTACTTGTCAGCCCGCGGTTGCGGCAGGAGTTCGGAAACGGCGACTTCCTCTACGCGAAACAGGGCGAGATCATTGCTCTGCCGGAACGGCGAGTCGATTGGCCAGCTCTCACTTTCCTCGAGTGGCATCTCAGCACCGTGTTCAAGGCCACTGCCTAGCTCCCGAACGTGCACACGCTCTCTCGTCGACGGCACCTCCTGCCGGCGGAGCCCGGTGCTGGTGTTGCGCGGGACGGCTCCCCCCATCGCGTTGCTCGACGCCGGCGAGGATGCGCAGCAGCGTCGATTCGCCGACGCCGTTGTCCTCCACAACCTCGATCAATCGGCGCACACCACTCGGGCCAAAGTCCGCTGCGAGTGCACGCAAAGCAGGCTCGTACTCTGGCACAGGTGATCGTCGAGTCTGACTATGACCTCAACCGCTCGCTGTTCGGTGCAGACTCACAAGCGGGCGAACTGTCGTGGGTCCTGGTCGGCCACGCCGGCAAGATAGTCTCTGCCGACAAGGCGGTGATCGACTTCGATCCGCTCGATCTATACGCGGCTTCACTGCTTACGGCTCTAATCGGCGACCCGCAAGGCGCGCGTTCGCTTGCGGTCGGCTACTTCGTTCGTTCCGCTGTCGACGTTCTGATCACGCAGGGCGAGCGCGCTCACCTCGTCCTTAGGCAGCTCAAAGTCGAGTACGACCTCCCACTTCTGGGATTCTTCGTCAGCGACAGGCTGCTGTGGGCAACGACGGCTAGCGGATCGCTCTTGGAGCTCGAAGACCTCAACCGCCATGGGCGGCTCGCTGCTCGAGCCATGCCGTGGCGCCCGTGATCGTTTCGCCGATCATGTCTCGTCGATGTGGCGTGCAGTCACGACGGAGGCGGCCCGCTACCCTGGCTTTCACCAGGGATGGAGCCGCATCAGTGACGAAGATTTTGGACAACATCGACCTCGAACTCGGGTCACATCTCGTTGAGACGTTGAAGAAGTCGAACCGCATGGACGCGGCTGTCGGCTACTTCAACCTTCGCGGCTGGAAGGTCTTCGGGGATGTCATTAAGGAGCGCGAGCCTGGCGGCAAAGATGCCATCGCGCGCGTCCTTGTCGGCATGGTTCACAACGATCCTGGCGACGAGCTTCTGCGCCATCTCCAGCGTGAGTTGGAGGGTAAGCCCGATGACAGCGAAGTTGATCGCTCAATTGCTCGGGCGAGGATTCAGAACGCGAAGCTGCAGTTCCGCACGCAACTGATGCGCGGTGTCCCGACCGAGACCGACCAGGAGACGATTCGAGAACTCCGGCAGCAACTGAAGGACAAGCGCGTCGAGATTAAGCTGTTCACCCGCCGTCCGCTGCATGGGAAGACCTACATTTGCCACCGCGACGATGACATCGTTCCAGTCCACGCCTATGTCGGCTCGTCCAACCTGACGGTCGCTGGACTCTCGAACAACTTCGAACTCAACGTTGATGTGCTCGACCAAGACGGAGCCAACAAGCTCGACAAGTGGTTTATCGACCGTTGGGAAGACAACTTCTCCATCGATGTGACCGAGGACGTTATCGAGGTCATCGACGAGTCGTGGGTCTCCGAGCAGTCGCTCACGCCCTACGAGGTCTATCTCAAGGTCTGCTGGCATCTCTCGCGCGATGTCCGAGAGGGCCTCATCGAGTACACCCTTCCGGCGTCGATGCGCGAGCAGCTTCTGGCCTACCAGGAGAGCGCGGTGAAGACACTTAGTCGTCGCATCATGACTCGCGGCGGCGCGATGCTCGGCGATGTCGTCGGCCTCGGGAAGACCATCACCGCGACTGCGACGGCAATGATGCTCAACGAGGCGGAGGGATACCGGACGCTCATTGTCTGCCCTGTCAACCTCGTGAAGATGTGGGACGAATACCGCGAGAAGTACGAACTTAACGCCACGGTCGTTCCCTATTCGATGGCGGCTAAGCGCCTTCCGAATCTCGGACGCTATCAGTTCGTGATCGTGGACGAGTCGCACACCCTCCGTAATGACGACCGGCTCGACTATCAGGCGCTTCGTGCCTACATCGACAACTTCGATTGCAAGGTGCTCCTCCTCACTGCGACGCCGTACAACATCCGTTTCAAGGACGTGGCGAGCCAGATCGGTCTTTACATCGACCCCGACGACGACCTTGGCCTTCAGCCTGTCGTTGCCATGTCGAAGGACGAGAACTTCGCAACCAAGATCGACGGCAAGACCAGCACCCTGGAAGCCTTCCGCCGCAGCGAGGAGCCTGACGACTGGAAGCGTCTGATGAGTGAGCACCTCATCCGTCGCACCCGCTCGTTCGTTCGGAAGAACTACGCGCTGAAGGATGAGAACGGTGTCGAGTACCTGGAGTTCGCCAACGGTGGCCGCTTCACGTTCCCGACGCGGAAGCCGATGCCCGTCGAGCACTCCTTCGGCGCTGACGACCCCGCAGCGAAGATGGAGTCCGTCGCCACCCTCGACACCATCGAGGCGCTGAGCCTTCCACGTTACAACCTCGCCACCTATCTGAGCGTCAAGGGTCAGACGCTGGCTAAGGCGGAGCAGAACGCCGTCGACCGCATGGAGAGAGGTCAGGGCCACCTTCTCGGCTTCGTTAAGAGTGGATTCTACAAGCGCCTGTCGAGCTGCGGGTACTCCTTCATGCTGTCGTTGCAGCGGCACATCGCCCGCAACGAGATGTACCTCTACGCCATCGAGCACGAGCTTCCGCTGCCACTCGGCACGCTGCTCGACACGATGATCACGACGGCTGAGAGCGACGATGACGCGGAGGAAGACTACGAGGGTGCCGAGCCCCCGATGCTCGCCTCGGGTCAAGCCACCTACGACGCGCTCAAGGCCAACGCTCCGAAGGCCGTCCGGTGGCTGCGCTCGGACATCTTCAAGCCGCAGCTTCTTGCTGATCTGAAGTCCGACACGGAAAGCCTGAACGCGCTCGCCACCTCCTTCGGTGCCTGGGACGCGAAGAAGGACTCGAAGCTCGATGCCCTCATCAAGCTCCTGATTGAGCAGCACCCCGACGAGAAGGTGCTCATCTTCACCGAGTACAAGGACACCGCGAATTACGTTGCTGGCGCTCTGAGTGACGCTGGAGTCGAAAAGGTTGGACTCGCCAGCGGCGCGACTAAGAACCCGACCGCAGTCGCCAGGCGATTCTCGCCGGTCTCGAACATGATCGGTTCGGCAACGCTCGATGGCATCGACCCCGAGACCCTCGTTCCCGAGGAAGACCAATTCAGGGTGCTCGTCTCCACGGATGTTCTGTCCGAAGGCCAGAACCTTCAGGACTCGCACATCGTCGTCAACTACGACCTCCCTTGGGCCATCATCCGCCTCATCCAGCGAGCAGGTCGTGTTGACCGTGTGGGCCAGAAGTCCGATGAGGTGCTCATCTACTCGTTCTTCCATGACGGCGTGGAGTCGGTGCTGAAGCTCCGGGAGCGCATCGCTGAGCGCCTCCACGCGAACGCAGAGGTCTTCGGATCAGACGAGCAATTCTTCGGCAGCGAAGGCGAAGTGAAGGTCATCGAAGACCTGTACAAGGGGAAGCTCGAGGACGACGAACTCGACGGCGAGGTTGACGCCGCCAGCCGCGCGTTCGAAGTTTGGAGCAAGGCCGAGGAGGAGCTGCCTGAACTGACGGAGCGCGTGAAGAACCTGCCCGATCTTGTGTACTCAACTCGCGCAGCACGCCCCAAGAACGATGATGAAGGCATCGTTTGTTATGTCCGCACTGAGAACGAGAACGACGGATTTGGCTTCGGAACGCCGGCTGGAGTTGAACTGCTAACTGCCCAGGAAGCGCTCCAGCACTTCTCCTGCGAGCCCGAGACTCCCATCGCCTTGAAGCGACCTGACCACTTCGAGCTTCTGCTCAACATGGCACGAAGCAACATCGTCCAGAACGGCAACGTCGAAGGTCGTCTCAACGGCGTCCGCAGGAAGGTTTGGAACAAGCTAAACAGCTCGTTTGCGGCGAATCAGGAGGAGGTCGCTACCGCACTCCAGGCGCTCTTCACCCGACCGCTCCGCAAGGATGCGGAGAAAAGGCTCAGCACGGCACTGACTCGCCAGGGAGTCGATGATCTCGCGGAACTCGTCGCTCTTCTCCATCGAGACAACAGGCTTGTCCTCGACCTCGCCGGTTACGACCCCATTCACATCGTCTGCTCGATGGGAGTCGCGAAGTGACCAGCTCCGCTCGCATCAACTACGTCAACGAGAGCAAGTTTACTGACCTCTTTGTGGAGGAGCTGGGCTGGAACCGTCCGGCGCTCCCTGCTCAGACGGTCGAGGTCGATGACGTGGCGTA
Organism: Actinomycetes bacterium; assembly: GCA_023457615.1. Lineage (GTDB taxonomy): Bacteria > Actinomycetota > Actinomycetes > Actinomycetales > Microbacteriaceae > Pseudolysinimonas_A. Next base: position 15,444 of record JAEWKY010000138.1, read on the forward strand.
CCCGGTCGAGGAAGTCGCCAACTACGTCGGTATCCGCGTCTGGCTGTGTCGTCTGGTGCCGGATGCTCGCACTCAACGACTCATCGATGCTGAGGTTCGAAAGCTCTCCACGGAGCGCCTTCTCATCTTCGCTAGCACCGACCGGCAGGAGTGGAGATGGCTTCAGTCGCCCGACTCGAACGGCTCCGGACAGCCGCGATTGGTGACCCATCGCCATTCGGTTGGGAATGGGAATCTCGCCCTCGATCAGCGTCTGGAGGCAATTCGCATCGGGCTTGCAGAGAGTCCCAGCCTCATCGAGATGCTGCGCCGGATGCGGTCCGCGTTCGACGCAGACGTGGTCACAAAACGCTTCTACGACCAGTTCATAAAGAAGCAGCAGATGCTTACCAACTCCATTGAGGGAATAGCGGATGAGGCCGACCGTGACTGGTACGCGGCGCTAATCATGAACCGGCTCATGTTCATCTACTTCATGCAGAAGAAGGGCTTCATGGACGGCGACCGCGACTACCTGCGGAACCGCCTCACCAAGACGCAGGAGCTGGTAGGCACTGAGAAGTTCTACGTGTTCTACCGAGACTTCCTGCTGCCCATGTTCCACACCGGCCTTGGCACCGCGGAGGAGTTCCGCTCCTATACCGACGAGCTGATCAAGGGACTTGTTGGAAAAGTGCCGTACATCAACGGCGGCATCTTCTCGGAGCACCCGCTGGAGGAGAGCAATTCCATCAGCATCCCCGACTCGATATTCGCTTCGGTGTTCCAACTTTTCGACCGGTTCCAGTGGCACCTTGATGACCGACCGAACGTAGAGGGCGACGAGATCAACCCCGACGTTCTGGGCTACATCTTCGAACAATTCGTCAATCAGAAGGAGAGTCAGGACGACAAGGGCGCGTACTATACGAAGGGGGACGTCACTCACTTCATGGTGAGCGCCAGCCTGATTCCAGTGTTCTTCGAGCGCGTCGAGTCCAAAGTCGGCATTTCCCCGTGGGCGTTGTTGCAGGCGTCGCCGGAGAAGTATGTCTGGCGCAGCCTTGCGTGGGGCATCGATGACGATTTCCCCGCCGAGATCGAGCAGGAGCGCTCGCAGAGCGCGCGGCCTTCGTGGGCGGGTCTCGCCACCGAGGACATTGGTCTCCCGAGCGAGACGTGGTGGGAGGCCGACCACCGAATCCGACAGTATCGCTCCCTCGTGGAGCAGATCGCGTCGGGCAGAGTGACAACTGTGGACGAAGCGGTGACGGCGAACCTCGACCTTGAAACTCTCGCCATCGACCTCATCGACACCATCGACGACGGGGCAACCGCACTCTCTGTTTGGGGGGTGCTCAGCGAACTGAAGGTCATCGATCCGACCTGCGGCTCAGGAGCCTTCTTGTTCGCTGCGTTGCGCATCCTCGAACCGCTCTACAACGTGACAATGGAAGCGCTCAGACGGCATGGCGATGCCGTTGGAGTGCAGCAACATCTGGCGACCGTCGAGGGGCACGCTAACGAGGACTACTTTGTGTTGAAGCACGCCACGCTCTCGAACATCTTCGGCGTGGACATCATGCGGGAAGCGGTGGAGATCGCGCGTTTGAGGTTGTTCCTCAAGCTGGTTTCGACCATCGACCGATTCGACGACCTCGAACCACTTCCCGATCTCGACTTCAACATCAAGGCGGGCAACGCACTAGTCGGTGCTGCCCACGAGGACGACTTCGACCGCGCGACCGAAGGTGATCTCTTCTTCAGCGACTCCCAGATCGGAGAGGTCAAAGAAAGCGCGGGGCTCATCGCGGCTGCGTTCAACGTCTACCGCGACGCCCAGCAATCGGATGGCGCTGATGTGAAGGCCATGCGGCAGGAGTTGACCGACCTATTGGCAGCTGCTCGCCCGAAGGCAGACCAGCTCTATAAGGAGGCGGCTCAGTTCGACGGCTACCTGACGGACTGGCAGGAAAGTCATCGGCCGTTCCACTGGTACCTCGAGTTCCCCGGCGTCTTCGCTGACGGCGGCTTCGATGTCGTGATCGGGAACCCGCCATACGTCACTAAGTCGAACGTGGGTTACTCCTATCGAGGATTTGAGACCGACGCACTTCCCGACATCTATGCACCCTGTTGCGAGCGTGCGGCGAAGATCACGAGACCTGACGGGCGACTCGCTCTCATCGTCCCGATCAGCAGCCAGTTCGGAGATCGCTACGAGGTGTTGCGGTCGGTCTACTCGAAGCGGTTTTCCTCGATCTGGGTCAGCGCGTTTCAGGAACGGCCCTCTGCGCTGTTCCAGGTCAAGGTTCGAAGCTCGATCATCATTGCTGGCGGGGAGCCATCAGCGACCCCCGCGCAAGTCCACACGACCCTGACCCATAGTTGGGTCGAGGCGTACCGGCCCCACCTACTCGCCACTTTGAAGTACGTTGAGCGACCTGTCTCTACTCGCACGCCCAACTGGATGCGCGCGTCGGACGAATCGGTGTTCGCACTTTTCGACAGGATGATCCTTCGCGGCAACGCCGAAGCCTCCGTCGTCAAACTGAGTGAGTTCTGGGTCGGCTGGAAGAAAACGGCTACCTACTTCCTGACGGCCTACAGCGTGGCTCCGACGACCTACGACAGTCGAACCCAGGCGGAAGTCCCACTGAACCAGGGTCAGCTCCATACTCAAAGCCGTGCCGATCAGCTCGCCCTCGCCGCAGTCCTTGCATCGAAGATGGCATTCCTCTGGTGGACCTTCACTGGCGACTGCTTCAACGTCACCCGGACCACGATGGCGAGCTTCCCCTTCTCGCTCCGCGCTTGCGACAAGGCGACCTACGACGCCCTTGTCACAATTGGCGAGGAGCTTGAGGCCGCTCTGCCTGCCGCCGAGGTTTGGGACATGAACTCGGGGAAGTTCGTCGGCGGTTACATGATGCCTTCGCTGCGCTCAATCACCGACCGGGCGGATGCGCTGATGCTTGCCTCCCTCGGCCAGTCCGAGTTGCTCCCGGAGGTCGAGTACGCGCACGCCCGGATGTTTAAGAGCACGGGCGAGTCCTCAACCCTAGTTCGATCCTTGCCGTTCCGGACTCGAGAATCTGGCTCGTAATCGCAAACACTTTGCCGCCACGCCCTATCCGGGTGTCCTCTCCCGCAATCCGTCGCGACAGGCGATCTCGAGCTCGGGCAATCGCGAAGTTCGACGTCGACTTTCCCGTTCAGTCGTCGAGGGCGAGACTTCGACTCTCCGGCGCAAGGCGACCGCGGGCATACCCGACCACCGACCTCACCGCCCCGCCCGCTCCCGCGCGATGACATCCTCCGGTGTCGCATCCCGCGCAGCAAGGACCCCTTCGTAGTACTCCACCTTCCGGTTCAGGTGCTCCAGGTGCGTGACATCCTGCGCCATCCGCTCCACCAACGCCTCGCGGTACCGCGTGAGCACCGCCACCCGATCCGGAATCGTGTGGTCCCCCGAGAACGTGAGCGCCACGAACGACTTCATCTCCCGGATCGGCATCCCGGTGGCACGGAGCAGCTGCAGCATCCGCACCCAGCCGAGGTCGTCGTCGGTGTAGCGGCGGTGACCGCTCGTGGCCTTCGTGATCGGGGGCAGCAGACCTTCGCGCTCGTAGTAGCGCAGGGTGTGCTTGGTGAGGCCCGTGCGGGCCGCCGCCTCGTCGATCGTGTAGTCCATGCCGACACCGTAGAGCTTCGAGCGCGCTCGAAGACCAGGGCGTGCACGAGAGGGTTTGACTTCGAGTGCGCTCGCATTTCTACCGTCGCCGCATGCAGATGATTCAGATGCCCAAAGACGCCTACCCCGAGCAGATGTGCTCGGCCCTGCGCGACGAGTTCCGCCGGCTCGAGCGTGAGCAGCGCGCCCGTGCGGAGGCGGCCGAGCGTCGGAGGGCGTGGCGAGCCGCGCTGCGGTCCCGGTTCTCGCGGCGGGGCGACGTCGCGACGCAGACGCTCAGCGCGTGACGCCCCCGTTGGGCCCGAACGTCGAAGCGAGCACCGCCAACCGCGCGAGGTCCGCGGCCCGCACGCCCGGGAACCCGTGCAACAGCTCCATCCACGACGGCGGCACGTCGCTCACCCCACGCCCGGCGCCGGCGAGCGCGCCCGCGATCGCGGCGACGGTGTCGGTGTCGCGGCCGCCGCGCACGGTGCGCTCCAGGATGTCGACGAGCCCCTCGCCGCCGTGGATCGCCGACCACGCGGCCTGCAGCGCCTCGACGACCCAGCCGTTGCGCTCGAAGTCGCGCGGCTCCCGCTCCTCGGCGTCGGCCAGCCGGGACGCCCACACCTCGGACCGGTCGCCGAGGAACGGCAGCCCGACGCGCGCATCCACCTCGCCCGTGCGCACCGCGTGCCGGATCGCGAGGCTCCACAGCACGCACGCGTCGCCGGCATCCGGCTCCCAATGGGTGAGTGAGCTGAGCGCCCGCGCGACGTCGGCGAGTTCGACCTCGGCGCCGTCGCGGAGATAGCCGAGGGCGACGGGTCCGGTGCGCATGAGCGAGCCGTTGCCGCCCGAACGGCCGGCGGCGTCGTGCACGCGCGACGCCGACTCGCGGGCGGCCGCGGCGGTCGGTGCGGCGAGACCGGACAGCACCTGTCGGGTCTGGATGCCGACATCCTTCGCCGCGCGCACCCACTCGACCCACGCCGCGACGATCGCGTCCTGCGTCTCCTCCGCGGCGAGGTCGCGGCCCTCGGCGAGCGCCCGCAGGATCGGCACCGCCATGCTCGTGTCGTCGGTCCACTCCCCCGGCGCCCAGCCGAACGACCCGCCGCCGGCCATCACGATCGGGGTGTCGGCCGAGAGGGGCGGTCCGAACTCGTAGCCCGCGCCGAGGGCGTCGCCCGCGGCGGAGGCGACGACGGCGCCGATCGCGCGGTCCTGCTGGGCGGGGGTGAGTTCCATGCTTCCCAGCATCTCGCACGGGTTCGTCCACGGTGAAGGTCGCGAACCCGGCCCGGGACGGTGGTCGCCGATAGCCTCGCTACGTGTTCGTCCGATCCTCTCGCGTGTACTACAGCGCCTCCGACCTGAAGGCGGCGGTCGAGTGCGAGTGGGCCCTGATGCGCAAGCTCGACGCGAAGCTCGGCCGCATCCCGATGGTCGAAGACGAACCGGATGCCATGCTCGCCCGGGCGAGCCAGCTCGGCACCGAGCACGAGGCACGGGCGCTCGCGAAGTTCCACGTCGACTTCCCGGAGACGGTCGTCGAGATCGAGACCGAGGATGATCGCGGCGACCCCGCGGTGCTCGCGGCGGCGCGGGATCGCACGCTCGAGGCGTTGCGGGCGGGGAAGGATGTCGTGTTCCAGGCGACGTTCCTCGACGAGCCGGAGGGTGAGAGCACGGGGTTCGTCGGGTTCGCGGACTTTCTCGTGAAGACGAGGGGTTTCGATACACCCGCGCGGAGCGCGGGCACTCAACCCGCGTGGGCGTATCAGGTGTGGGACACGAAGCTCGCTCGCAAGGCTCGGGTGACGGCGTTGATGCAGCTCGCGGCGTACGCCGACCAGTTGCGGAAGCACGGCATCCCGGTCGCGGACGAGACGTACCTGCTGCTCGGCAGCGGGGAGGAGAGCAGGCACAGCCTGCGCGACATCGAGCCGGTGTTCCACGACCGGGTCGCGCGGCTGAAGCAGATGATCGAGGCGCGGCTCGACGACGCCGACCCGATCCCGTGGGGCGCCGCCGGGTACACCGCGTGCGGACGCTGCGAGTGGTGCACGCCCGAGGTCGAGCACACGCGCGACGTGCTGCTCGTCGCCGGGATGCGCACGACGCAGCGGTCCCGGCTGGCGGAGGCGGGCATCCACACCGTCGACGAACTCGCGCACAGCGAGGGGAAGGTCGACGGGGTCGGGGATGCCGCGCTCGCGAAGCTGCGGGCGCAGGCGCGGATGCAGCTCACCCCGCACGCCGAGGGCGAGGTGAAGTGGGAGCTCGCGGCGTCGGGGGCGCTCGCGCAGCTGCCGCCGCCGGATGCGGGCGACATCTTCTTCGACTTCGAAGGGGATCCGCTGTGGACGGCCAACGGGTTGGACTGGGGGCTCGACTACCTCTGGGGGTTGGTCACGCTCGAACCCGGGGAGGGTTTCGATACACCCGCGCAGAGCGCGGGCACTCAACCCGCGACGGAGGAACGGTTCCACGCGTTCTGGGCGCACGACCGGGTGCAGGAGAAGAAGGCACTCGAAGACTTCCTGAGCTTCGTGCAGGAGCGGCGGAAGCGCTTCCCCGGGTTGCACATCTACCACTACGCCGACTATGAGCGGGCGCACCTGCTGCAGCTCGCGGCGCGGTACGGGGTGGGCGAGAGCATCCTCGACGAGCTGCTCACCGAGGACGTGTTCGTCGACCTCTACCCGATCGTGCGGCGCAGCATCCGCATCTCCGAGTCGAGCTACTCGATCAAGAAGCTCGAGCCGCTCTACATGGGCGACGAGCTGCGCGTCGGCGACCTCAAGAAGGGCGACGAGTCGATCCAGTTCTACGTCGACTACACCGAGCTTCGGGATGCCGGTCGCGAGCAGGAGGCGAACGACAAGCTCGAGCAGATCCGGGTCTACAACGAGTACGACTGCGTGTCGACGCACCGGCTGCGCGACTGGTTGCTCGAGCGAGCCCGCGAGCACGACATCGAGCCCGTCGCGCTGCAGGTGGAGGCGAGTCCCGGGGCGCGGGATGATGCCGCCGAGGCGGAGGTGCGCGACCGGCTCTACGCGCACATCGAGGGCATCCCGGCGCTCGAGCGCGACCACGACCAGGCCGCCATCGGGCTCGCCGCGGCGGCGATCGAGTACCACCGGCGCGAGGACAAGTCGTACTGGTGGGAGCACTTCGCGCGCCACACGCTCGAGATCGACGAGTGGGAGGACACGCGCGACGTGTTCCGCGTCGACGAGGCGAAGGTCGTCGAGGACTGGCGGCAGCCCGAGGGCAAGCGCACCGAGTCGCGCATCGTGCGGCTGCGGGGGCGGCTCGCCCCCGGGTCGCGGCTCGGCGCGGGCGCCCGGCCGTTCGTCATGTACGAGCCGCCGCTGCCCGGGATCATCACGGGCGCGCATCCGGGACGCCGCGGGGAGCACAACCGCGGCGAGGGCGTGCTCGAGGCGTCCCTCGTCGACGGCGGAGGCGGCGAGGTTGCCGAGGTGCTGCTCGACGAGAACGCCGGCGTCGGCGGCACGACGTGGGCGCAGTTCCCGGTGGCGCTCACGCCCGAGGCGCCGGTGCCGACGAAGGCGCAGCGCGCCGCCATCCTGCAGTGGGGTGGCGCGATCGCCGACAAGCTGCCGCAGTTCCCCGCCTCCCCCGCGCTCGACATCCTGCGGCGGGTGCCGCCGAGGACGGTGGACGGCGAGGGGCTCGAGCCTGTCGGGATCGACGGGGTGCCGGCGGCCATCGTCGAGACGCTCGCGCGGCTCGCCGCCTCCTACCTCGCGGTGCAGGGGCCTCCGGGATCGGGCAAGACCTACGTGGGCTCCAAGGTGATCGCGCATCTCGTGACCGAGCTCGGCTGGCGGGTCGGCGTCGTCGCGCAGTCGCACGAGGTGATCGAGAACCTGATGCGCCGCGTGCTGGCCGAGGGCGTGCCGGCCGAGCGGATGGGCAAGAAGCCGTCGGGCGCCGGCTACGAGACGCCGCCCGGGTGGACGGTGCTCGCGAGGAACGAGGACATCCCCCCGTTCGTGTCGGCGAACCACTCCGCGGGCTTCGTGCTCGGCGGCACGGCCTGGGACTTCGCCAACGCCGGCAAGATCGAGCGCGGCACCCTCGACCTGCTCGTGATCGACGAGGCCGGGCAGTACTCCCTCGCGAACACGATCGCCGTGTCGGTCGCGGCGAAGCGGCTGCTGCTGCTCGGCGACCCGCAGCAGCTGCCGCAGGTGACGACGGGCACGCACCCGGAGCCGATCGACACCTCCGCCCTCGGCTGGCTCTCCGACGGGCACGACGTGCTGCCGGCGCACCTCGGGTACTTCCTCGAGGAGACCTGGCGCATGCACCCCGATCTCACGCGGGCGGTGTCCGACCTCTCCTACGAGGGGAGGCTGCGCGCGAACCCCTCGACCGAGGAACGCCACCTCGACGGCGTCGCCGCGGGGCTGCATCCGGTGCCCGTGCGACACGCGGGCAACTCGGTCGAGAGCCCCGAGGAGTGCGAGGCCGTCGTCGCGCTCGTGAAGCGGCACCTCGGGATGCCGTGGCGCGATCCGGCGGCGGGGCGCGACGACGTGATCCGGCCGAGCGACATGATCGTCGTCGCCCCCTACAACGCGCAGGTCGAGCTGCTGCGGCGGCACCTCGCCGACGAGGGACTCTCCGAGGTGCCGGTCGGCACGGTCGACAAGTTCCAGGGGCAGGAGGCGGCGATCGCGATCGTGTCGCTCACGGCATCCAGTGCGGCGGATGTCCCGCGCGGCATCTCGTTCCTGCTGCAGCGGAACCGGCTCAACGTCGGCATCTCGCGCGGCAAGTGGGCGGCCTACCTCGTGCACTCCCCCGCGTTGCGCGACTACCTGCCGCACACCCCGCAGGGGCTCGCCGAGCTGTCGGGGTTCATCCGGCTGACGACGACGGGTTGGAGGGCGGCGGCTACTTCTCCGAGTTGAGGTCGCGCGCCTGCCCCGGCTGCGCATCACCCGGGTCGACGGGGGGCGGCACGTAGGCGCCGTGATCGTGCTTCGCGTGGCGCCCCTGACGCCTCAGGACGAGGATCGCCACGATCGCGAAGACCGCGAGCGCGCCGAGGGTGATGGCGATGCCGAGAACCAGTGCCCAGTCGAACATCCTCCCGTTCTACGCGGCGAGGCGCGGCGGGAGCACCCCCTCGACAAACGGCGGTTCGCGTGGTGGGTACGGCGGGTCTCGAGACGCGTCGCCTCCGGCGGCGCTCCTCACCCCGCGGGCGGAGGCGCGGCGTCGTCGTCGGAGCGGGACTCGAGCCACTCGACGTGGTCGCGCATCCCGCCGCGCACGCCGACGCGGATGATCCAGTACAGGACGTAGAAGCCGATGGCCGCGAAGACGAGCGAGACGAGGAACCCGGTGGCGTCCATACCCCCTGCCTAGCGGCCCCGGTCGGCGCGGGCAACCCTCTCGACGCGGGCGGCGACCGGGCGTCGACTGGGCTCATGAGCGGATACGAGACTCCCCGACCGCAAGACGAGGTCACCCCCGACTTCGACGCCCAGGATCTGCGCGGCGAGGAGCGACCCGTCGACGACGCGGCCGCGAAGGCGCACGACGTGCAGCCCGACGACGAGGAGCCGGTGCTGAATCCCGACGCCTCCGCCGACCCCTACGAGGAGGCGAACCCGTGAGCGACCCCGACGGCGCGATGGGAGCCGGAGGCGCCGACGCGCCCGACATCGCGGCCCCGGACGGCGGCGACGCGACGGGCGGCGGAAGCCCGGGCGATCAGGATGCGATGGGCGCCGACGACGGGCTCACCGTCGAGGAGGGCGCCGGGCGCTCCGACCACGTCGAGGGCGGCGTCGTCGACGACGAGCTGCGCGGCGGGGCCGGGTCGACGACCATCCCCGATCCCGGACCGGCGACGAGTGACGAAGGAGACGATCGATGAGCACGCAGGGCGACGGCACCTGGCAGCCGCCGACGGCCGAGGAGCGCGACGACGAGAACGACCGCGAGCACGAGGAGACCCCCGGGGCCCCCGATGCGGCCGGCTCGGCGTCGACGGGCACCGATCCCGAGGCGCTCGGTCACGAGCGCGAGCAGTATCCCGATCCCGAGTCGTATCCGTCGCCGAGGGAGGGCGAGCAGCAGATCCTCGACGGATCGACGCCCGACGCCGACCTCCAGGTCGACGGCGAGCGCACGTAGGGGAACGCGGCCGGGCTTCGTCACCCGGCCGCGCGGCCGAGCTTCCAGTAGCCGCAGAACGTGATGTTCTGCTTCGGCATCCCGCGCTCGTTCACGAGGTGACGGCGCGCGCCCGTCGCGACCGCCGACTCGCCGACCGCGAACGCGTAGGTGCGTTCGGCGAGGTCGAGGTCCGCGAGCGCGGGCAACGCGGCCGTGCCCGGTGCGGCGGCCGGGTCGCGCACGACCCAGTGCACCTCGACCCCGGCGGGGGCATCCGTCTGCTGCACGTCGGCGAGGTCGAAGAGCTCGATCACGGCGTGGCCGCGCGCGTCGCGCGGGAGATCGCGCAGGATGCCGGCCGCCGCGGGCAGGCCGCTCTCGTCGGCGACGAGCAGCACCTCGTCGTGCGGCACGGGCTTCCAGCCGCATCCCTGGTCGATGAACGCGACCTCCGCGCCGGGGGTGCCGGGCTCGACGGCCGCGGCCCAGGGTCCCGCGACCCCCTCGGTGCCGTGCACGACGAAGTCGACGTCGAGCTCGGCGACGTCGGGCCGGAAGAAGCGCGCGGTGTAGTTGCGGATCACCGGCCGCGTGCCGGACGGCGTCGTGAGGTACCTGAGGTACCCGCCGACGCCGAAGCGCTCGGGCAGGTTGTCGAAGCGGTCGCCCCCGGCGTGCGTCGGCACCGCGAGGCGGAACCACTGGTCGAATCCCCGGAACTCGAACCGCTCGAGGTCTGCGCCGCCGAACGTGACGCGCACCATGTGCGGCGTGACGAACTCGCGGCGGACGACGGTCGCGTGCACGAGTCCCGAGGGTGCGTGTACGACGGCGATGTTCGACATAAGGGCAGCCTAACCTCACCGCACCACCGCGTGGGGCGCTAGTCGACCGCCGCGCCGTCGGCAACCCCGTGACGCGCGACGGGCGGCGAGGTGGACTGGGAGCATGAGCGACACGACACGACCGGACGGCGACGAGCTCGACGACCAGCTCACGATCGCCGAGAGCGACGGCAGCGAGGCGAAGGATCCGACGGCGGTCGGCTCCGCCGACGAGGTGCTCCCCCAGGGCCTCGAGGAGCCCGACCCGCCCGTGGGCATCCCCTAAAGAGGCACTCCCCTCCTGGGCGGGCGAGCTAACACCGACAGCGCGCCTACAGGGACAGCGAGAGCGCGGCGAGCACCCCGATGAGCACCGCCACCGCCACCCCGCCCAGCAACGGCATCCAGAACCCGGTGCGCCCGGCGCGCAGGCGCTGGATGCCGAGGATCGTCGCGGCGACCGGCACGAGCATGAGCAGCACGCTCACGATCACCCACCACACCGCGACGGAGCTCGTCGGCGTGAGCACGAGAGCGAAGTAGCCGTACAGCAGGCCGATCAGGCACGCGACGATCGCGAGCAGCGTCGTCACGACGATGTCGACGGCGCGCAGGGCGCCGGCCGAGCGGTCCGATCCGTCAGCGCCCACGACCGCCTCCTCCTCCGCCGCCGCCGCCGGAGGATCCTCCGCCGAACGAGCCGCCGCTGAACGACGACCCCGACGAGCTGCTCCAGCCGCCCGACGAGCCGCCGCTCGACCAGCCGCTCCAGCCGCCGCCCGACGACGACGACTTCACTTTCGCCACGACGGGACGCGGCGGTTCGGGCGTCGCGCGTCGCAGCTGCTGGATCGTCGAGTTGAGCCGCCACGACGAGAAGTCGCTCGAGCCCGCCCACCAGGTGACGGGCACGTCCGCCTCCGCGGCGCGCACGCTGAGCTCCTCGCTCCAGCGCTGCTCGATGCCGAAGATCACCGCGTACGGCAGCAGGCGCTCGTAGAGCTTCACCATCTGCGTGCGATCGTCGACGTTCACGCGCTCCGCGCCCTCCGGACTCTGCAGCACCCGGATGCGGTCCTCCTCCGCGAGCTCCATGTAGTCGCGCATGCCGAGCAGGTGGTCGTTCGTCTCGCGCCCCGTGCGGCTGAGCGTCGCCACGGTCGACCGCCGCCCGAACGTGGTCGTCGCGCCGATGAAGGCGACGACGGTCGCGACGATGCCGAGCTCGGCGATGAACCCGTCGGCGAAGCGCCGCAGCGTGTCGAAGCCCGCGACGACGACCACGACGACGGCGAGGAAGCACAGGACGCCCCACAGCCACGTCGGCTTCGCCGGGCCCTGCAGGCCGCGTGTCTTCAGCTGCTTGTCGACGGCGCGGTAGACGCTCGTGAGCCGGCCGCCGAGGGTGCGGTTCGTCGAGCCGAGCGGGATGCGGCGCCCGATCGTGAGGTCGTCGTTGAACACCGCCCGCAGCAGCTGTGTCTCGAGCTCGTCGAGCTCGGTGATGTCGAGCAGCTCGACCTCGAACGGCGCCGTCGAGTCGCTCGGATGATCGAGCAGCCGCACCTTCTTGCGCACGGCGAGGTCGACGATCTGCGCCGCGAAGGCGCGCTCGGGTCTCCCGGAGAGGTACGCCGCGACCATCACGTTGAGCCCGTCCGGCGGCGTGTACTGCGGGACGATGATGTCGCTCGGCCCCGTCTTGCGCGAGCGGTCGGTCACCTGGGTGCCGCTCGCGATCCACGAGATGAGCAGGCCGGCCGGCCCGAGCAGGAACGGGCCGAACTGGTCCCACCAGGTCGGTTGCGGCGTGGGATCGGGATACTCGTTGCCGGAGCCGCTCGGCGGCGGCACGACGACGGGCCCGGGCTCGAAGGTGCCCGGCGCGAAGCCGATCGCGAAGGTGAGCGACTCGTTCGGCGCGAGGCTCGCGGCGCCCGCGGTGAACAGCACCGTGCCGTCGGCCTGCGGCGTCGCGGTGAGGGGGTCGCTGCACTCGGTGTGGGTGTAGCACGCCATGCTGCCGGTGAGCGCGGGGGCGAGGGCGGCATCCACGACGAGCGTCATGCTCGTCGGCCCGAAGCGCTGCGCCCATCCCGTGCCGTTGACGTCCCAGTAGAACTCGTCGGCGTTCGTGTCGGCGAAGGCCTCGACGACGTCGACCTGCGTGTACGAGATCACGTAGGTGCGTCGGCCGTGCACGTAGCTGTCGTCGCCGAGCCCGACGCTGAAGAAGTCGTAGTAGTACTCGGTCGTGTAGGGCACGGGCAACCCGAACTCGTCGACGACCGACTGCACGGCGGTCTGCAGCTGCACGCCGTGGCGGTACTCCGGGATGTCGCGGTAGAAGCCCTTGTTCTGGTCGATGTCGGGGAACACCGCGACGATCGTCTCGGTCGCCTGGAGCTGCGCGTGACCCGAGGCGTCGCGCGTGAGCACGAAGTCGGTGTGGAACGACTCGATGTCGAAGTCGTCGAGGTCGGCCCGCGCCCCCGGGGCGATCGAGGATGCCGACGCGAGCGGGGCGGGACCGGCGGCGAGCGCGAACCCGAGGGTGAGCACGGCGGCGACGCGAGCGAGCCTCGACATGGCGCTCAGCCTAGCCATCCGCTCGCCTCTCGCGGGTCGAGTGCCGCGCGGTAGCGCGGTGGATCGAGACCGCGCGCGTAGGCTCGGATCATGCCGCAGCACGACTCCGATCACCCGCGACGGGCGAGCCTCGAGGTGCTGCGGGCGGAGGCGGCGGAGGAGCTCTCGACCGTCGTGCTCGAGCGCCTCCACGGCGGCGAGGACCCGTGGGCGTTCATGGAGGAGATCCCGACCGTCGACGAGCTCGTCGTGATGCTGCTGCGAGCCGAGCGCATCGTCGCGAACCACCGCCGCATCCCGACCCCGGAGCAGGACTACCGCATCCTGCGCCAGATCGCTCTCGCCTACCCCGAGCTCACGACGACGGTGTGGGCGATGCTCGGCCGACGCCTGGCGGCCTCCGCGTGACGGGCGTCGCGTGACGGGCGTCGCCGCGCTCGCGGTGTTCGACTTCGGGCCGTCCGGCGCGGCGGCGGGGTACCGCCTCGTCGACCCGTCGCAGCCGCAGCTGAGCGTCCTGGAGCTCGCCGCGACGCGCGGCGACGGGGTCTTCGAGACCGTCGGGCTCGTCGGCGGCCGACCGCTCAAGCTCGGCCGGCACCTCGCGCGGCTGGAGCAGTCGGCGCGCATGCTCGACCTGCCCGAGCAGGATGTCGCGGTGTGGGCGTCGGCGCTGCACGACGTGGCCGCGGCGCTCGATCCGGCCGTCGAGTCGTACGTGAAGCTCGTGCTCTCGCGCGGGGTCGAGGGCGGCTCGGCCCCCACCGGCTGGGCGTACGGCCAGGGGCACGCGTCGTTCGCCGACGTGCAGCGCGAGGGGCTGCGGGTCGTGCTGCTCGATCGCGGCTACCGGCACGACGTCGCGCACACGGCCCCGTGGCTGCTGCAGGGGGCGAAGACCCTCTCCTACGCCGTGAACCGCGCGGCGTATCGCGAGGCGGCGCGACGGGATGCCGACGACGTCGTCTTCGTCTCGAGCGACGGCTATCTCCTCGAGGGTCCGACCTCGACGCTCGTGCTGCGCTCCGGCAGGTCGCTGCGCACCTCGCGCACCGACCTCGGCATCCTCGCCGGCACGACCCAGGCCGAGCTGTTCGCGTGGGCCTCCGCCGAGGGCTACACGACCTCGTACGACCTGCTGACCCCGGCCGACCTCGCCGCCGCCGACGCGGCGTGGCTCGTCTCGTCGGTGCGGCTCGCCGCGCCCGTGCGGGCGATCGACGGCGTCGCGACGACGGTGGATGCCGAGCTCACGACGCGCTTCAACGAGCATCTGCGCGGGCTCACCGCCTGAACCACGAACGGCCCCGGGTCTAGAAATCCCAGGGCCGTTCTGTGGTCGATCCGGCGTGCGCGACCCGCGAGCTCTCGGGCCGGAGCATCCGCTCGCTCCCCCGGCTGTGACACCGGGATCCTGAGCGGCTCCGCCGCCGCGTCCGCCGGGTACTGGGCCCGGCGGCCGGCCTGCGGACCCTCCACTGCGGCGGCTGTGACACCGCCCGTCTCGGGTTCACCGTTTCGGTTGAGACGAGATTACTCAGCCCGTGGAAGCGCACAAGACGTCAAGTCTCGCTAGATGGTTGAGGGTTCGGGGGCGTCGAGCGCCCGGCTCAGGCGGCGCAGCATCCGGAGCGCGTCGTCCTGCTCGGCGTTGGTGAGGCCGGCCAGCATCCGGGTTTCGACCGCCCGGACGGCGGCGCTGGCGGACGCGAGCGCGCGCCGCCCCCGCGGAGTGAGCCGCACGGGGAGCACCCTGCCCACGGGCGCCTCGCGCGGCCGCGTCACCGCACCGTCGCGCTCGAGCGCCTGCAGCAGCACGTTCATCGTCTGCCGCGTCACGAACGCGCCGCGCGCGAGCTCCGAGTTCGACAGACCCGGTCGCTGGGCGAGCAGCTCGAGGCACGCGTAGTGGGTGACCGTCATGCCGAGCGGACGCAGCGCGTCCTCCATCGCGGCCCGCAGCGCGCTCGACGCCTCCTTGAGCGCGTAGCCGAGCGACGTCTCGAGCTGGATGCCGTCGGCGTCCCATTGCATGTCAGTAGTCTGACATAGTCTCGGGATGTCAGAGAACTGACACACAGCCACCCTCGAAGGAGCTCCCCATGTCCGTCCACGGCCCCGACTTCATCTCGCTCCAGGTCCGCGACCTCGCGGCATCCCAGGCGTTCTACGAGCAGTACCTCGGCCTGGTCCGCTCCCCCGACGGCCCGCCGCACGCGGTCGTCTTCACGACCCGGCCGATCCCGTTCGCGCTGCGAGACCTCGCGCCCGGCACGAGCCTCGACGATGCGCCGCATCCCGGGCTCGGGGTCGCCCTGTGGTTCCACACCGAGGGCGTGGACGACATCCACGACGCCCTCGTCGCCGACGGCCGGCCGATCGTCGCGGCACCGGTCGACGGCCCCTTCGGCCGTACGTTCACGCTCGCCGATCCGGACGGATACCGCGTCACGCTGCACGACCGGAGTTGAACCCCGCGACCGCGTCGAATCGCGCCCGCCGTTAAATACTGACGGCGGTGATGTCGTCCGCAGGATCGCACTTACCCCCGTAATTGCGATTCGCGATAGTGACGAGATCACCGCCGTCTGGCTAGTCCCCCAACTAGTGCTCTTGAAGACTAGCCAGGAAGGTAAGGCGCCGTATGCCCCCAGTGGGGGTGTCCGCATCAGGGAGGACACGGGAGCCGATTTCGGGGTACAGACCGGCGATGACGAAGGGCCCCCGATCGCCGCGTTCCCTCCGCAAGCGGGGGGTTCGTCGAGCTTCGAGGGCCCTTCTGTCGCCTTCTGGTTTGACCCTTCCGGCGAACACCAGATTACTCAGCGGTGAACACCGCACAACCCGTCAACTCTCGCTAGAGAGTTGAGAGTTCCGGCGTGCTTCCGCCGTCGTTAGTTGCACGGGCGTCCGGGAGTTCGCGCGCGCGTGCAACACACGGGAGCGCAAGAGTCAGTCGACGGCATCCCGAAGGAGGGAGACGAGGGCCTCGAGCTGCACCGAGCCCTCCTCCGCGGCGAAGTCCTCGCCGTCGAGGGCACGCGCCGCGAGCCCGGCCTTCGAGTCGATGAGCTCCGAGATGCGGCCGTCGATCGTGCCCGCCGCGATGATGCGCCACGCGGTCACCGGCAGCTCCTGCCCGATGCGGTGCACGCGGTCGATCGCCTGCGTCTGCTCGGCGTTCGTCCACGAGAGCTCGGCGAGCACGACGTTCGACGCCACCTGGAGGTTGATGCCGACGCCGGCCGCCGTGAGCGAGCAGACGATGACCGACACCTGCGGGTCGTTCGTGAACGCGTCGAGCGCCGCCGTGCGGGCCTTCGTGGTCTGGTCGCCGCGGATCGACACCGTGGTCAGGCCGGCCTTCGCGAAGTGCTCCTCCGCGGCATCCATCACGTCGATGTGCTTCGCGAAGAACACGACCTTGCCGACGTTGCGCGCGAGGTTGACCGTGTAGTCGGCCGCGGGCACCGCCTTCGCCTGACCGATCCTGCGCACCATCGTGAAGACGTTGTCGCCGCCCGTGCTGGCGCCCGCCGACTCCTCGAGCTCGGCCGCGGCCACCATGCGGATGAGGTCGTCGCGGTCGCTGTCGGGCCGCGCCGCCGCGAGACGGCGGTAGCGCTCCACGAGCCGTGCGACGAGGGCCGCCTCCGCCTCGTGGATCGAGCGACCGGCCTCGCCGTCGAGCTCGACCGGGATGTCGGCGATGCGACGCGCGGGGATGTCGGCGGCGACATCCACCTTCTTGCGGCGCACGATGCCCATGTCGATGACCGCGCCGCGCGCCGCCGAGAAGAACCCGGGGTCGCCCGGGTTGAGCTCGGTCTGCTCGAGCTTGCGCATGAGCGACGGCAGCGGCTTCTTGTCGTCGATCCAGCCGAGGTACTGCCAGATCATCCGGAAGTCCTCGATCTGGTTGATGAGCGGGGTGCCGGTGAGGGCGACGAACAGCGCGTTCGGCGTGACGGCGCGGATGCCCTTCGACAGCGCGAGCACGTTCTTGCTGCGCAGCGACTCCTTGTTCTTGATGAAGTGCGCCTCGTCGACGACCATGCCCTTGAAGCCGCGGCGGGAGAGCCAGGCGACGTGCCGGTCGAGCACCTCGTAGTTCACGATGACGACGTCGGCGAAGGCGTCGATGTCGTCGCCGTCGCCGTGCACGACGGTCGCCACCCGCTGCGGGATCCACTTCTCGACCTCGCGCGCCCAGTTGACCTTGACGACGTTGGGCACGACGACGACGAGCGGGAAGGCGCCGGCGGCCTCGGCCGCGAGCAGCGCTTGCGCCGTCTTGCCGAGCCCCGGCTCGTCGGCGAGCAGATAGGTGCGGTGGCCCGCCCGGGCGCTCTCGACGAAGCGTCCCTGGTGACGCATGAGCTCCTTGCCGCCGGCGGCCGCGAGCGAACGGGCCTCGGGGAGCTCCATGCTGGCCGCTCCCCCGCCCGCGCCGACCTCGAACGACCGGAACAGCGGGTCGATGAGCTCCCAGTTCGCGAGCCGCCCGGCCGTGGCCGTGGGCTTCGCCTGCGCGCCCGAGAAGTCGGGGGCGAGGAACGGGTTCGACATCTGGTACTGCCGCACCGACTGCGGCACGACCTGCTTCTCCTCCTCGCGCGCCGGGGCCGCCTCGGTGACGACGACGAGATCCTCGGGCGAGAGCTCGGCGCCGGCCTCGAGCAGCATGGCGCGCTTCGCCTCCTGGGCGGCGGGCGTGAGCGGGGCGGTGTCGGTGAGCAGCTGGATGAGGGAGGTGTCGCGCGAGGCGGTCTTCGCCATGATCGTCGCGATGCCGTCGAGGCGCGTGAGCTCCTTCGTGCGCTCGGCGTCGGTGAGCTGCGTGTCGGTCTTGATGCGCGCGCGCTCCTCGCGCACGAGTGCCGCGACGACCCGGAACCGCACGCGGTTCGACGGGTTGACCTTGCCGCGTTCGGCGGAGTTCTCGATCGCCCGCACCGTGCGCGCGAGGATCGGGATGATGCCCGTCTCGTCCTGGTGCTGACGGCGGCGCTGCGTCTGCGGGGTCGACCGCTTGCGGGTCGACGACCTCTGCCCCGAGGAGGGCTGCTTCTGCCCGGAAGGGCTCATTCGGCTCCTTGGCCCTCGCGAACGGGAGCCGGGTGTGCGATCCGCCTGCGGTGGCGGATCGAGTGTGATCCTGGAAACGCTCCGCGGTGCATGCCCAGACCCGGCTTGACCGGTGGGCGGGAGCGGCACCAGTCTAGCGCCTCGCGGCGTCATTAGGATCGAGAAATGCTCTTCACCGCGCTCCGGGTGCTCGCGCGGTGCTGGCCCGCCCTCCTCGTGTGGTTCCTCCTCGGGTGGAGCGTGCGGGCGCTCATCCTCCGCGGCGGCGGCTATCTGCTCAACATCGACGAGAACTTCGGCCTGCTCGTGCTGCCGCTCGCGATCCTCGGGATGCTCGCCGCCTACGTGGGGATGTTCCTCGCGGTGCGTCGCGAGCTGCCGCATCTCGGCGTCGCCGACGACGTCGAGCGCGGCGAGGTCGCCGCGAAGCCGATCCGGCAGTGGCGCGACTCGCTGCTCGCCGCCATCCTGCCGTTCTTCCTGCTCTACGTCGCGTGGGACCTCGTGCGCCAGGACGGCGAGGATCTGTACGCCGCCTCGCTCTACCAGGAGAACTTCTTCGACCAGGACTCGCAGGTCGGCACCATCACGCCCGTGTCGATCGCGCTCATCGTGGTCGCGTTCACCCTGCGCTGGCTGATCGGGCGCTTCTCGGCCCGCCTGCCGCGGTGGACGAGCCTCCTCGCGACGTACTTCGAGGCCCTCTGGGTGCTCGCCGCGCTCTTCGCGGTGCGCGAGGTGGTCGCGGTCGTCACGGGCTGGCTGTCGACCCGCCGCCTGTTCGCCTGGGCGTTCGACGGCTGGGCGTGGGTGCGCGAGACGTTCGCCTGGCTCGGCGCCGTGGGCGACGCGATCGGCTGGGTGATCTCGCAGTTCGGCACTGTCGTCGGCCTGCCGCTGGCCTGGCTCGCCTTCGCCTCGATCATCTACTTCGGCACGATGCCCCGGTCCGCCCGACCCTCCCCCGCGGCGCCGCGGACCGTGAGCGAGCGCTGGTCACGGCTTCCCGTGTGGGTCCGCGCGGCGGGCTCGGCGCTCGGCTCGGGGCTGCTCGACCGGTGGCGCCCCGTCGTGCTCTCCGCGCGCCTCATCTGGCGCTCCGGGCCGATCGCCCTCGGCACGTTCGTGCTCGCCTTCGCCGTCGCGACCGCGGCGGGCGACTGGCTCCGGATGCTCGGCTACCGGCTGCTCGGCCCGCACGAGACGGGCTGGTGGTACGGCGCGAGCGACGTCATCGGGCTGGTCGTCGACATCGTCGTGGCGCTGCTGCAGGTCGCGCTCGTGGCGGCGGCGTTCGACCACGCGTTGCGCAGCGACTCCGCGCGAGCGCTCGTCGAGGATGCCGGCGACGCGGTCAGCTCAGCCGCAGCACCCGCGGCAGCGCCGCCGAGGAGTTGAGCTCGATCACGGGCTCCCGCACCTGACCCGCGGGCACCAGGAAGGTGAGCTGCAGGTCGTACGCGCCCGCCTCGCCGAGCACGCACAGGGTCTCGTAGCGGTCGGGCACCTCGTAGTCGCTGTCGATGTAGCTCTCCGGCTGCCACGAGCGCTCGAACCCCGCCTCGTCCGAGACGGCGAGCACGCGGCAGTAGGTGTCGGCCGGCTCGACGACGTCGATCTCGAGGGTCGCGACCACGACATCCGTGCCCGCGGGGGCGTTCCACGCCCCGCCGTCGAGCACGCGCAGCTCGGTGAGGGTGATGTCGGCGCCCGAGTAGCGGACCGTGTCCCCGAGCGCGACGGCCTCCGGCACGGGCTGGCGCTCCACGTAGGGGAACCAGCGCGGGATCATCGCCACCACCACGGCGCCCGGGACGGCGACCACGAGGGCGAGCAGGAACCAGCGGTTGCGCCGCCACCAGCCGGTCATCGTGCCCCGTTCCGTGCGGCGTCGAGCTCGAGCCGGTCGTGCGTCTCGAGTGCCGTCAGGTCGATGCGCAGCTCGGCCACGCCGTCGAGCCGGACGTCGCCGTCGGGCCCGATCCGCAGCACGGCCGACGTCGCGCCGCCGCGCTCGAGCACGTCGTCCGGCAGCTCGATGAGGACGGGCCCGGTCATCGGCAGCCCGGCGTCGGCGACCCGGCCGTTGAGCGTGTCGGTGTCGGTGCGGCCGGTGGCGGGGAACTGGACGCCGTCGACGAACACGTCGGCGTCGACGCCCACGCGGGCGACGCGGCCGGCCACCGTCGCGTCGACCACGAGCCAGATGCCCGCGGTCGTGCCGGTCCAGAGGTCGAGCTCCACCTCGCGGGCGAGGGAGACGTCGTGCACCGTGACGACGAGGTGCTCGGAGACGATCTCGTCGCCGAGGCCGCCCGTCGTCGCGAACGGGGCCTCCATCGCGTCGCCGTCGGGCACCGAGAAGCCGACGCCGAACGCGAGCAGCACGAGCGCCAGGCCAGCCGGCAGGGCGAGCGCGGGCCTCATCGCTCCTCCCGGATCACGACGGGCACCTCGACGGCGACGTGGGGCTGCCACCAGCGGGTGCCCTCGATGATGGTGGCCTCCTGCGCCTCGGCATCCGTGAGCCCGATCCGCACCTCGTCGCCGTCGGAGAACAGCGCGTCGTCGACCCGGAAGACGAACATGACGGTGTCGGGGACGCCGGGCGAGAGCACCGCGCCGTTCGTGTCGTCGCGCACGAGCCTCACCCAGTAGTCGGCGATCGACAACGACCGGCCGAGCTCCACCACGCCGGGCACCGTGAACGACCAGAAGTTCGACGACCCCATCGGGTCCTGCGGCCCGTCGGTCTGGTTCTCGAGCGTCGCGATCACGACGAGCCAGGTCTCGCCCGGTTCGCGCTCCTCGTACCCGTTCGGATGCTCGTCGGTGAGATAGACGTCGTCGATCGCCGTCGCGAGCCGCTCGCCGACGTAGGGCTGCCCGATCGGCTGCTCGGGCACGATCGCGCTCTGCAGCTGCACGGTGTCCCACCCGCCGAGCGGGATGGCGACGACCCCGCCGACCGCGAGCACTCCCCCGGCGACGATCACCGGCATCCAGGCCCGGACGGCCGCGCGCACGCTCACCGGCCGCGCTTCGGGTCGCGCTGGTCCTCGGGGATCGGCACCTTGATGAACCAGCCCGCGAGCAGGAAGAGCAGGGCGGCGACGTACTGCAGCGCCTGCCAGAGCGGGCCCCCGATCGGGAGGATCCACACCGGCTGCCAGAGCACGGCGACCGCCGCGAAGAGCGGCACCCACCACCACTGCCTCGCCTGCACCGCGAACACGAGCACGATCGCCGCGAAGATCGCCGCGACGTAGCGCACGACGACGAACGGTCCCTCGTCGAGCGTCGTGCCGCCGACGAGCAGCGCGATCGCCGCGATGAGGCCCGGGATGAGCGCGAGGCGGCGCACGCCGGGATCGGGCTTCTCGCCGTACCGGGACCGCGACGGAGAACTGGGTGAGGCCATCACGGCCACCCTATGACAGCGAGGCATCCTCAGCGGGTCAGGACTTGACCCCCGAGTACCCGATGCTCGCGATGAGGTGGCGGCGCGCGACGAGGAAGACGATCACGACGGGGATGATCGAGACGACGAGCGTCGCGAGCAGCACGGTCGGCCCCTGCTGGCTGTACACCCCCTGCACGAGACTCACGCCGAGCGGCAGCGTCATCTGGTCGAGTGTCTTGAGGAACACGAGCGGCTTGAAGAAGTCGCCCCACGCGGCGTTGAAGGTGAGGATCGCGTTCACCGCGAGCACCGATCGCGCGAGGGGCAGGTGAACGTGCCAGAACGACCGCCACGGACCTCCCCCGTCGACGAGCACGGCCTCGTGGAGCTCCTTCGGCACCGTCATGAAGTACTGGCGCAGCAGGAAGATGGCGAACGCGCTGAACACGTCGATGAGGATGAGGCTCCACGGGGTGTTGAGGAGGCCGAGCCGGCTGATCGTGAAGAAGTTGGGGATGATCGTCAACTGCACCGGCACCATGAGGCCGGTCATGAAGATCACGAAGACGACGTTGCTGCCGCGGAAGGTGAGCTTCGCGAACACGAAGGCGGCCATCGCGCAGAACAGCGACTGCAGGACGGTGATCGACGTCGCCACGAAGAGGCTGTTGAGGAACATCCGCGTGAGCACCGCGCCGCTCTCGCCGACGACCTCGAAGTTGCGGAGCGTCGGCTCCGCGGGCACGAGGGTCGGCGGGAGGGCGAACAGCTCCTGCTGCAGCTTGAAGGCGCCCGAGAGCATCCAGAGGAACGGATAGAGCATCGGGGG
>JAEWKY010000139.1 GCA_023457615.1 Actinomycetes bacterium
CGTCCGGCCTTCTCGCTACTCCCACTCGATCGTGCCCGGCGGCTTCGACGTGACGTCGAGCACGACGCGGTTGACGCCGGCGACCTCGTTCGTGATGCGGTTGCTGATCTTCGCGAGCAGCTCGTACGGCAGACGCGTCCAGTCGGCCGTCATCGCGTCCTCCGACGACACGGGGCGCAGCACGATCGGATGCCCGTAGGTGCGACCGTCGCCCATCACGCCGACCGACCGCACGTCGGCGAGCAGCACGACGGGGCACTGCCAGATCTCGCCGTCGAGCCCGGCGGCGGTCAGCTCGGCCCGGACGATCGAGTCCGCCTCACGGAGCAGATCGAGGCGCTCACGGGTCACCTCCCCGACGATGCGGATCCCGAGTCCCGGCCCCGGAAAGGGCTGACGGCCGACGATCGTCTCCGGCAGCCCGAGCTCGCGGCCGATCGCGCGCACCTCGTCCTTGAAGAGGGTGCGCAGCGGCTCGACGAGCTCGAACTGCAGGTCCTCCGGCAGTCCGCCGACGTTGTGGTGCGACTTGATGTTGGCGGTGCCCGATCCCCCGCCGGACTCGACGACGTCGGGGTAGAGCGTGCCCTGCACGAGGAACCGGATGGGCTCCCCGTCGGCCGCCGCCTCGGCGACGAGCTCGCGCTCCGCGGCCTCGAAGGTGCGGATGAACTGAGCGCCGATGATCTTGCGCTTCTCCTCGGGGTCGCTCACCCCGGCGAGCGCGCTCAGGAACCTGTCGGCGGCATCCACCGTGACGAGCCGCACGCCGGTCGACGCGACGTAGTCGGTCTCCACCTGCTCGCGCTCGCCCGCACGCATGAGGCCGTGGTCGACGAAGACGCAGACGAGCTGGTCGCCGACCGCCTTGTGCACGAGCGCCGCCGCGACCGCGGAGTCGACGCCGCCGGAGAGCGCGCACAGCACGCGCGCCGACCCGACCTGCTCGCGGATGCGCGCCACCTGCTCGGCGATGACGTTGCCCGAGTTCCAGTCGGCGGGGATGCCGGCCGCGCGGTGCAGGAAGTTCTCGAGCACCGCCTGCCCGTGCGCGGAGTGGCGCACCTCGGGGTGCCACTGCACGCCGTAGAGCTTCCGCTCGTCGTTCGCGAACGCCGCGACGGGGGTGCCCTCGGTCGACGCGAGCACGGCGAAGCCTTCGGGGGCGCGCACGACGGAGTCGCCGTGCGACATCCACGCCGTCTGCTCGGCGGGCTGTCCGCCGAGGAAGACGCTGTCGGTGCCGGTGGAGGTGACCTGCGTCGAGCCGTACTCGCGACTGCCGGTCGCCGCGACCTCGCCGCCGAGCTGCTGCGCCATGACCTGGAAGCCGTAGCAGATGCCCATCGTCGGCACGCCGAGGCCCAGGATGCCCGCATCCAACGAGGGTGCGCCCTCCTCGTAGACGCTCGACGGACCGCCGGAGAGCACGATGCCGACCGGGTTGCGCGCCCGGATCTCGTCGGCCGTCACGGTGTGCGGCACGATCTCGCTGTAGACCCCGGCCTCCCGTACGCGCCGCGCGATGAGCTGCGCGTACTGGGCGCCGAAGTCGACGACGAGAACCGGGCGCTGCGACGAGTCGCTCAAGCTGCCACCTCCGCGGGTTCGATGCGGGCGAGCTCCTCGCGCACCCACCGGGGCACGCGGAACTCGAAGAAGAAGGAGAGGAGCGGGATGACGCCGCCGAGGGCGATGAACAGGAACCGCCCGAACGACCAGCGCGTGAACCGCCAGAGCAGGAAGTCGAACGCGAGGTAGACGACGTAGAGCCAGCCGTGGGTCGTGAGGATGACGAGCGACACGTTGGTCGTGCCGGCCTCCTCGATCAGCTCCTTCGGCGTCAATTGGAACCCGTACGCCTGCGACCACTCGATGTCGACGAAGAAGATGTAGCGCGACACCATCATGACGACGAGCAGCAGCAGGAAGACGCCCGTGACGATCGCCGAGATCCGGTAGAGCGTCAGCACGAGGCGGAGGCGGGGGACGTCGGCGGGGCGAGGTCCGAGGGGCATGCCCTCAGTCTACGGTCGCGACCGCGGCGTCTCCGGCGGCGGCCTCCTCGGCCTCGCGCTCCACGGCATCCCGCACCAGGCGGTACCAGAGGTAGATCGCGAACCCGCCGAAGAGGATCCATTCGATCGCGTAGAACACGTTGAGCAGGTTGAGCCGCACCTCGCGCTCGGGAGCCGTCGCGTCGATCTGCTCGTACCCCGGAGGCGGGCCGTCGGCGACGAGGAAGCCGCCGTAGACCGGTCCGGGATCCGCCCACAGGTTGACCAGCGCGGCGACCGACATGGCGTTGAGCTCGCCCGCCTCGAAGTCCGAGGACTGCGGCTCCTCGCCCGGGAGGTAGCGGCCCGACCACTCGGTGCGCTCGATGCCGAGATCGGGCGCACCCCCGCCGTCGGGCAGGAACCCGAGCGCGACGGCGAGCGAGGAGCCGTCGTCGGTGACGAGGTGGCCGACGAGCCACGTGCCGCGCCTCCCGTCGAGCGAGCGGTCGGTCAGGGTCACGGTGTCCGAGGCGACGAGCTCGCCCGAGACCGTGACGATCCGGCCGACCTCCGCCTCCGTGAGGCCGCGCCCCGGCTCGGCGAGCTCGGCGAGCGGCACGGCGGTCTCGGTGTCGATCTCGACGACGTCGGTGTTCTCGACGCTGCGCTCGAACTGCCACTGCGCGAACCCGGCGAAGCCCGCCGAGATGCCGAGGCACAGCACGAGGGCCGCGATCCACTTCGGACGACGCGCGGTCGCCCAGAACCTCGAGGCGAGGGATGTCGTGCCGCTCAATACTCCGGGTCCCGTTCCCGTCGGGGATCGCCGTCGATCACGGGGGGTGCGGGCGGTGCCGGCTGCTCGTCGGCGGCGACCTCGAGCGCCGCCTCCTCCCCCGCCATGGCGGCCTCGGCGAGGGCGAACTCGCGATCGCGCTCGACGTCGACACGGCGCGCGCGCCGCGCGGCGGTGCCGAGGGCGCCGAGACGCTCCGAGTTGACGGCGAGCACCGGGCCGATGATCGCCATCGAGAGCACGTAGAGGCCGGCGAACGGCGTGAGGCGCGGATCGAGCCCGGCCGCGGCGGCGAGCGTCGCGAGGATGAGCGTGAACTCGCCGCGGTTGTGCAGCATCGTCGAGACGTTGAGCCCCTGCGCCGCGGTGAGACCGTTGAGCCGCGCGATGAGCTGCCCGCCCGCCGTGTTGACGACGAGGGTCAGGCCGACGGCGACCGCGACCGGGGCGACGACCTCGCCGAAGGTGCTCGGGTCGAGTGCGAGGCCGAAGTTCAGGAAGAAGAAGGCGGCGAAGACGTCGCGCAGCGGGAGCGTGAGCTGCTCGATGCGCGCGCGGAACCGCGTCGCGCCGAGCACGAGCCCGATGAGGAACGCGCCGATCGCGTCGGAGACCCCGAGCAGCTCGCCGAGACCGCCGAAGGCGAGGGCGAGACCGAAGAACACGATCGTGAAGAGCTCGTCGTCGCGCGCCCCGATGAGCCGCGAGATGAGCCGGCCGCCGTAGCGGGCGATCGCGAACATCGCGACGAGGAACGCGAACGCCGTCGCGAGCTGCACGACGATGGGCCAGACCTCGGTCTCGCCGCTCAGCACGACGGACACGATCGCGAGATAGATCGCGATGAAGACGTCCTCGACGACGGCGATGCCGAGCACGACCGGCGTCTCGCGGTTCGCGAGGCGACGCAGCTCGATGAGCAGCTTCGTGATGATCGCGCTCGACGACATCGCCGTCATGCCCGCGATGATGAGCGCCTCCCGCGTGCCCCAGCCGACGAGCAGCCCGAAGACGAAGCCCGTCGTCATGTTGATCGCGATGCGCGTGCCGCCGGAGATGAGGAGCTTGCGGGCGTTGCCGAAGAACTCGTCGACGTCGAACTCGAGGCCGAGGTAGAAGAGCAGGAAGATGAGCCCGAAGACGGCGATCAGCTCGACGTCGGCCGACTCGAACTCGAGGAACGGCACGACGTGGAAGTTCGGGCTCGCGACGAGTCCGACGATCATGTAGATCGGGATGGCGGGGAGTCCGATCAGCTTGCCGACCCGGCCGAGACCGTAGGCGAGCAGGAACAGGACGCCGAGCGTGACGAGTTCCCAGCCCAGGTGCACGTCAGCTCCCGGGTGGCGCGGCGTGCTCCGCGGGAGCCTTCGTGAACTCCCCGGAGCGGAAGAACTGGAACGCCTTCGCGACCTTCTCGGGCGCGCCGGCGACGACGAGGGTGTCGCCGGGGAAGACCTTGAAGTCGCCGTCGGGCGCCGGGTTCGCCGACTCGCCGCGCACGACGGCGACGACGGTCACCCCCGGGAGGCCCTTCGTCGTGAGCGACCCGAGCTGCTGACCGGCGATGTGGTGGTCGTAGTCGACCGGGAACCAGTCGATGCTGAGGCCCGGGATCTGGTCCATCCCGGAGAGCGACTCGGTGATGCGCGTGCCGCCGAGCAGCTCGGCGAGCGTGTGCGCCTCGTCCTCGTCGAGACGCAGCGAGACCTTGCGGGCGTCGCCGTCCTCGGCATCCGCGAACGTCACGAGGTCGCTGTGGCCGGAGCGATGCGTGATGACGCCGACCTTGCCGCCGTCGTCCGTCACGAAGGTGTGGAGCACCCCGACCCCGGGGAGTTTGACCCGCCGCACATCGACCATCCCCCGAGTCTACGAGCGGGGGATGCCGCGCGCCGTCACGTCAGGGTGGCCGCCCCCGCGACGAGACCGCGCAGCGCCGCCTCGAGCCGGGCGGCGAGCTCCGGTCCCGCCCCGGTCGAGAAGTCGGCCGAGCCGAGTGCCGTCACGACGTTCGGCCCGACCACGGCGACCGCCTGGCAGCTCGCCGGGGAGGAGTCGCAGATCACCCCGGCGTGGTCGGCGCCGTCGATCTCGACCTCGACGAGCCCGGGCAGCGCCGCCACGTCCTCCCAGATCCAGGCGCCTCCCGCGGTGAGGAAGGCGAGGAAGCCCTCGCCCGCCCCGTCGGAGAGCGGGCAGGAGGTGAGCCCGCCGAGGTCCGAGGTGGGCTCGACGCCCATCCCGGGGTCGTCGACGACGACGGCGCTCGACCAGCCGGCGCCCGCGGCGAGCGAGCCGTCCGCGACGAGCGCCCCGCAGTCGATCGGGATCGTCCAGGAGCCCACGGGGGGCGTCCACCCGGCCGGCTCGTCCGACGTGCGGAGCCGGTCGACGGTGTCGGTCAACGCCCCGGTGAGCGCGGTCGAGGCGACGCTCACGTCGTCGGCGGTCGTGACGCTCAGCGAGACGATGCCGAGGTAGTCGCCCACCACGAACATGAGCTGGCACGACTGCCGCTCCTGATACGCCGAGCACAGGATCGACGACTCGTCGGCATCGATCTGCGCCGGGGAGCCGCCCGGGTAGCCGACGCCGCCGCCCGCGAGCCCGGGGACGAGGTCGCCGGCGTGACGGTGCAGGGCGACGCTCAGCTCGTCGCGCTCGTCGCCCGAGGCCGTGAACGCCCAGGTGCAGCGCAGGGTGCCGGCCTGCTCGGCCGACGCGGCCTCGGCGGCGGGGAGGTCGAGCACGGTCGGCACGAACGAGACGGCGCCCCCGGGGGCGACCGAGGATGCCCTCGGGACGAGGTCGTCGCAGCCGCCGGGGAACGCCGCACCCGGCCGGTCGGGGAGGGCGGGTGCCGCGGTCGGCGTCGGGGAGGCCTCGGTCGGCGTCGGCGTCGGGGACGGCGCCGGGTTCGGCGGAGTGCATCCCGCCAGAACGACGAGGGCGAGCGCGGCGACGAGGACCCCGGATCTCATGGCCGCCAGGCTAGTCGTCGCGGGCCACGACGCCGTCTCGCAACGCGTCGCGGCGGGCGAGCTCAGACCGGGTCGGGCGCCTCGAGCCGCACGCGATCCGCGGACACGTCGTCGGGCTGCTCCTGGCTCGCCCGCTCCGCCTCGACGCGCTTCTCGTAGAGCGCGACCTCCCGCTGGATGCGGGCGGCATCCCAGCCCAGGGCGCCGCCCATGAGCGCGGCCGCGACGGGCGCCGCGGAGACGCCCCGATCCCAGGCCTCGATCGAGATGCGGGTGCGTCGCGCGAGCACGTCGTCGAGGTGCAGCGCGCCCTCGTGCGTCGCGGCGTACACGACCTCGGCGCCGATGTAGTCGTCGGCCCCCGGCAGCGGGTCGGCGAGCTCCGGGCGCTCCCGGATGAGGTCGAGGAGCTCGTCGGTCAGCACGCCGTACCGGTTCAGCAGGTGCTCGACGCGCACCCGGTGCACCCCGGAGGCCTTCGCGATCTTGTGGCGCTTGTTCCACGCCGCCTGGTAGCCCTCCGCGCCGAGCAGCCCGATGCTCTCGGTGACGCTCGCGGAGATCGAACCGTCGAGCGCCCGCACCGCCTCGTCGATCGCATCCTTCGCCATGACGCGGTAGGTCGTCCACTTCCCGCCGGCGACGACCACGAGCCCCGGCACGCTGTGGGCGACGACGTGCTCGCGGCTGAGCTTGCTCGTCTCCTCGCTCTCCCCCGCGAGGAGGGGCCGCAGTCCCGCGAAGACGCCCTCGACGTCGTCGCGCGTGAGCTTCGTCGCGAGCACGGAGTTGACGTGCTCGAGCAGATAGTCGATGTCGGCCGCCGTCGCCGCCGGGTGCGCCTTGTCGAGATCCCAGTCGGTGTCGGTGGTGCCGATGAGCCAGTGCCGACCCCACGGGATGACGAACAGCACGCTCTTCTCGGTGCGCAGCAGCAGCCCCAGCTTCGACCGGAAGCGGTCGCGCGGCACGACGAGGTGCACGCCTTTCGACGCGCGCACCTTGAACTCGCCGCGCTCGCCGACGAGTCGCTGCGTCTCGTCGGTCCAGACCCCGGTCGCGTTGACGACCTGCTTCGCGAGGATCTCGAACTCCTCGCCCGTCTCGCGGTCGCGGGCCGTCACTCCCGTGACGCGTTGCCCCACTTTGAGGAACCCGATCACCTCGACGCGGTTCGCCACGTGGGCGCCGTAGAAGGAGGCCGTGCGGGCGAGGTTCGCGACGTACCGGGCGTCGTCGACCTGCGCGTCGTAGTAGGTCAGTCCGCCCGTGAAGGCGTCGGGATGCAGGCTCGGCGCCGCGCGGAGCAGCTGACGACGCGTGAGGTGCCGGTGGTGCGGCACCCCGGGGGGCCGTCCCCCCGTGTAGGAGAAGCCGTCGTAGAGCAGCATCCCCGCCCCGATGTAGGCGCGCTCGATGAGGCCCTTCGTGAGCGGGTAGAGGAAGCGCACGGGCTTCACGAGGTGCGGCGCGAGACGCTGCAGGAGGAGGCCCCGCTCGAGGAGCGCCTCGCGCACGAGCCGGAAGTCGAGCTGCTCGAGGTAGCGGATGCCGCCGTGCACGAGCTTGCTGCTGCGGCTGGACGTTCCGGACGCCCAGTCGCGGGCCTCGAGCATCCCGGTGCGCAGCCCGCGGGTCACGGCGTCCAGGGCGGCCCCGGTGCCGACGATCCCGCCGCCGATCACGAGGATGTCGAGCTCCTTCGCGCGCATGTCGCGCAGGGCCTCGGCGCGCTCCTCCGGCCCGAGTCGGTTCGACCGGGAGACCGTGCGCGCCATGCCTCCAGCTTAGGTTCGCTCCGCGGCACCCGCCTGGTCGAAGACGTAGAACGCGTTGCCCGCCGGGTCGGCGTAGCGCACCACGGCGCCGTCGGGGATCTCGCTCAGAGCGCTCTGCGGCGTCAGCTCGGGGTGTTCGGCGACCCACGCGGCGGCACTGTCGACGAGGTACATCGGGCCGGCGGGGTCGGAGTCGATCGACACCATGATCTGCACGTCGGTGCCGGGCAGCGCGAACGCGACGGTGTGGTCGCCCTCGCGCCAGCTCTCGTCGAGACCGAGCGTGTCGCGGTAGTACGCGAGCGCGGTCGGCAGGTCGGAGACGGGCGCGTAGACGAACGTGAGCCTCATGACACGCAGCATAATCGCGTTATGTTTTCCCGTAAAGGGATTACGGTGGGTCCGTGCGCGAATGGGTCCCCGTGCCGGGCACCGCGAAGGGCCGCCTCGTCGAAGCGGGCCTCGCCGAGTTCGCGCGCCGGGGGTACGACGAGGTCGGCGTGAGCGAGCTGGCCGCCGCCGCGGGCGTCACCGTCGGCTCGCTCTACCACCACTTCGGCAGCAAGTCCGGTCTCTACGACCTCGTGCGCGACGACGTCGAGCGACGGCTCCTCGACCGGATGGAGGGAGCGTGGGACGCCGCTGGGTCGCTCGCCCGTGCGCTCGGGGTCGGCTACGACTACCTCGTGCGGGCCGGCTACGCGCGACTGCTCTCCGAGCCGCA
Source organism: Actinomycetes bacterium (assembly GCA_023457615.1). Taxonomy (GTDB): domain Bacteria; phylum Actinomycetota; class Actinomycetes; order Actinomycetales; family Microbacteriaceae; genus Pseudolysinimonas_A. The sequence continues at coordinate 8,283 of JAEWKY010000139.1, forward strand.
CCCCGATCGCGGCGCCGATGCCGTGGAGGCCTTCCTCACCGAGCGCGCCGACCGCGACGGGATGCCCGTCGGCCGCCTGCTCGCCGCCGCGTGGCGCGGTGCCCTCACGGCATCCCTCGACGACCCGGTGGGCGCGCGGGGGGCTCTGCTCGCGCTCGTGCCCTAGCCCCGGTGCTCGTGCCCTAGCCCTGGTGGTAGGGGGCGACGACGACCTCGACGCGCTGGAACTCCTTGAGGTCGGAGTACCCCGTCGTCGCCATCGACCGGCGCAGGGCGCCGATGAGGTTCGTGCGGCCGTCGACGGTGTCGGCGGGTCCGAACAGCAGCTTCTCCAGCGGCGCCGTCGTGCCGACCTCGACGCGGTGCCCGCGCGGGAGCTCCGGATGCCGCGCCTCGGCCCCCCAGTGGAACCCGCCGCCCGGAGCCTCCTCGGCGCGTGCGAGGGTCGAGCCGAGCATGACCGCGTCGGCGCCGACCGAGATCGCCTTGACGATGTCGCCGGACGTGCCGAGCCCGCCGTCGGCGATGACGTGCACGTAGCGTCCGCCCGACTCGTCGAGGTAGTCGCGGCGCGCGCCGGCGACATCCGCCACCGCCGTCGCCATCGGGGCGTGGATGCCGAGGCTCGTGCGCGTCGTGCTCGCGACGCCGCCGCCGAACCCGACGAGCACCCCCGCGGCGCCCGTGCGCATGAGGTGCAGGGCCGCGGTGTACGTGCTCGCCCCGCCGACGATGACGGGGACGTCGAGCTCGTAGATGAACTTCTTGAGGTCGAGCGGCTCGACGGTCTTCGACACGTGCTCGGCGCTCACCGTCGTGCCGCGGATGACGAAGAGGTCGACCCCCGCATCCACGACGGTCTTGTAGTGCTCCTGCGTGAGCTGCGGGCTGAGCGCCCCGGCGACCGGCACGCCCGCGGCGCGGATCTCGGCGATGCGCGCCTTGAGCAGCTCGGGCTTGATCGGCTCGGCGTAGAGACGCTGGAGGGCCGCCGTGGCCCCCTCCGCCGCGAGTCCGCGGATCTCGGCGAGGGTCGCGTCGGCATCCTCGTACCGGGTCCAGACGCCCTCGAGGTCGAGCACCCCGAGCCCGCCGAGCTTGCCGATCGCGATCGCCGTCGCCGGGCTCACGACGGAGTCCATCGGCGCGGCGAGCACCGGGATGCCGAACGTGAACGCGTCGATCGTCCAGCTCACGCTCACGTCCTGCGGGTCGCGGGTGCGCCGGCTGGGCACGATCGCGATGTCGTCGAACGCGTAGGCCCGACGCGCGCGCTTGGCCCGGCCGATCTCGATGTCGCTCACCCGTCGAGCCTACTTGTGGGTGGGGGTTCCACTTGGCTGGATCACAGCGCGCCCGGACCCACGTGCCCACGGGTCCCCGCACGCGGGAGTCCGTCTGCTCCGAGGCCCTCTGCCCCGGAGTCCGCCTCGGCGCACGCGCCTCGCCGAGGAGCAGGCTCAGCGGGAGTAGTTGGGCGCCTCGACGGTCATCTGGATGTCGTGGGGGTGCGACTCCTTCAGACCGGCGGGGGTGATGCGCACGAACTTGCCGCGGGCCTTGAGCTCCGCGATCGTGCGGGCGCCGACGTAGAACATCGACTGCCGCAGGCCGCCCATGAGCTGGTACACCGTCGTCGAGACGTTGCCGCGGTACGGAACCCGGCCCTCGATGCCCTCGGCGATGAGCTGCGCGTCGGAGGGGACGTCGGCCTGGAAGTAGCGGTCGCGCGAGTACGACGTCTTCTTGCCGCGGTCGCTCATCGCGCCGATCGAGCCCATGCCGCGGTACGACTTGAACTGCTTGCCGTTGACGTACATGAGGTCGCCGGGGCTCTCGTCGGTGCCGGCGAGGAGCGAGCCGAGCATCACGGTGTCGGCGCCCGCGACGAGGGCCTTCGCGATGTCGCCCGAGTACTGGAGCCCGCCGTCGGCGATGACCGGGATGCCGGTCTCGCGCGCCGCGAGCGACGCCTCGTAGACGGCGGTCACCTGCGGCACCCCGACGCCTGCGACGACGCGCGTCGTGCAGATCGAGCCCGGGCCGACGCCGACCTTCACGGCGTCCGCTCCCGCGTCGACGAGCGACTGGGCGCCCGACCGGGTGGCGACGTTGCCGCCGATGACGTCGATCGCGGCGAAGGCCGAGTCGCGCTTGAGCCGCGCGATGATGTCGAGCACGCCCTTGGAGTCGCCGTTGGCGGTGTCGACGACGATGATGTCGACACCCGCGTCGCGGAGGGCGCCGGCGCGATCCCACGCGTCGCCGAAGAAGCCGATCGCCGCGCCGACGCGGAGCCGACCCGAGTCATCCTTCGTCGCGTTCGGGTACTTCTCGCTCTTGTCGAAGTCCTTCACCGTGATGAGGCCGCGCAGGATGCCGTCGCCGTCGACGAGCGGGAGCTTCTCGATCTTGTGCTGCGCGAAGATCGCGACGGCGTCGTCGGGGTCGATGCCGACGGGCGCCGTGATGAGCGGCGCCTTCGTCATGACGTCGCGCACGAGTGTCGTCGACTTCTCGAACGGCGACACGAAGCGCATGTCGCGGTTGGTGATGATGCCGACCAGGCGGCCGTCGCCCTCGACCACCGGCACGCCCGAGACCCGGAAGCGTCCGCACAGCTCGTCGACCTCGGCGACGGTCGCGTCGGGCGTCGTCGTCACGGGGTTGGTGATCATGCCCGACTCGGAGCGCTTGACCTTGTCGACGTGGCTCGCCTGGTCGTCGATCGAGAGGTTGCGATGCAGCACCCCGAGGCCGCCCTGGCGCGCCATCGCGATCGCCATGCGCGACTCGGTGACCGTGTCCATCGCGCTCGAGAGCAGGGGCGCGCTGACCGAGATGCGACGCGTGAGTCGGGATGCCGTGTCGGCCTCGCTCGGGATCACGTCGGTGTGACCGGGCAGCAGCATGACGTCGTCGTAGGTGAGTCCGACGAATCCGAAGGGATCGGGCTGGTCCATGGTGTCCTCGCAGGCCGGGAAAGAATCGAGAAAATGAACCCGGCTGCTGCACTGGAGCCCGGTACTCGATCTTAACCGTTTGGACCGTCGAGAATTCCGGCCCATACTAGGGCGACCCGGTTCCGTGTCCGAACTGAAACACGGAAGCAACAAACGGGGGCTAGCGTCAGTGCCGACGTGCGCCCGCCGGCGCCGAAGCCGATCCCTGGAGGTTCCGTGACATTCGCCCGATCGGCGACCGTTCGCCCCGACCGCCGCAGGAGGCGCCTCACCGGCGCCTTCGTCGCGGTGCTCGCGGGGCTCCTCGGTCTCCAGCTGCTGACGCCCGTCGCGGCGTTCGCCGACGAGGTGGACACCGACGAGTACCCCTATCGCGTGAGCGGCAACGTGCAGCTCGACGGGGAGCCCCTCGACGGCGTCGAGCTCAACGTGCGCGGCAACGGCATCGACACCGACGTCGAGACCGACGAGAACGGGCAGTGGGCGGTCGGGGTGCCGGAGCGCAACGCCGACTACACGGTCACCCTCAACGAGGAGACGCTGCCCGAGGGCATCGCGGTCGTCGAGGAGGGCAACGACAAGCCCAACGAGAAGGAGGTCACCGTCGGCCAGGGAGGCCGCGTGACCGCGAACTTCTTCATCGGCGAGGGCCAGCGCAACGTCACGGGCCTGTTCGACGTCGTCGTGCAGAAGATCGTCACGGGCCTGTCGTTCGGCCTCATGCTCGCGCTCGCCGCGATCGGCCTCTCCCTCGTCTACGGCACGACCGGCATCTCCAACTTCGCGCACGCCGAGATGGTGACCTTCGGCGCGGTCGTCACGTTCCTGGCGGCCGGGGCCGGGGTGCCCATCTTCGTCGCGATCCCGCTCGCGATCGTGCTGGGAGCGGTGCTGGGTCTCGGTCTCGACGCGGGCATCTGGAAGCCGCTCCGCAAGCGCCGCCTCGGCCTCGTGCAGCTCATGATCGTGAGCATCGGACTCTCGCTCGCGATGCGCTACACGTACCAGTACTTCATCGGCGCCGACACCAAGCAGCTCCCGGGAGCCGCCGCTCCGGCCATCCCGCTCTTCGGCGCCGTCTCGATGACGGTCATCGACATGGTCAGCATCGTCGTGAGCGTCGTGACGCTCCTCGCCTTCGCGGGCTGGCTCATTTTCTCGCGCCTCGGCAAGGCGACCCGCGCCATCTCCGACAACCCGTCGCTCGCCGCGGCGTCGGGCATCGACGTCGACCGCGTCGTGCGCGTCGTCTGGGTGCTCGCGGGCGCGCTGGCCGCCCTCGCCGGCGTGCTCTTCGCCTACTACCGCCCCGGGCTCAAGTGGGACATGGGCGCCGAGTTCCTGCTGCTGCTCTTCGCCGCGGTCACCCTCGGCGGCCTCGGCACGGCGTTCGGCGCCCTCGTGGGCGCGATCGTCATCGGCCTCGTCGTCGAGCTCTCGACCCTGTGGATCCCGGCGGACCTGCGCTTCGCGGCGCCGCTCGTCGTGCTCATCGTCATTCTGCTGTTCCGGCCCCAGGGCATCCTCGGGCGCCGCGAGAGGATCGGTTAACCCCCATGGACTGGACTCAGATCCTCTCGAACACGGCGTCGAGCATCATCTCGCCGGCGACGATCGCCTACGCCCTCGCCGCCCTCGGCCTCGCCGTGCACTTCGGCTACGCGGGCCTGCTCAACATGGGCATCGCGGGCTTCATGGCCCTCGGCGCCTACGGCTACGCGATCTCGATCCTCACCTTCGGCTTCCCGTGGTGGGGCGGCGTGATCGTCGGCATCGTCGCGGCGCTCGTCTTCGCCCTCATCCTCGGCATCCCGACGCTGCGGCTGCGCGGCGACTACCTCGCGATCGTGACGATCGCGGCGGCCGAGGTCGTGCGACTCATGTTCCTCACGTCGGCGTTCGACGACGTGACGGGCTCGGCGGACGGTCTCACGGGCTACCACTCGGAGTTCCGCGCCACGAACCCGATCCCGCCGGGCTCCTACGGCTTCGGTCCGTGGACCTACAACGAGATCGGCTGGTGGGTGCGCATCCTCGGCTTCGTGGCGCTCGCGCTCGCGGCCCTCATCGTCTACCGCCTCGTGAACAGCCCGTGGGGCCGCGTGCTCAAGGGCATCCGCGAGGACGAGGATGCCGTGCGCTCGCTCGGCAAGAACGTCTTCTCCTACAAGCTGCAGGCGCTGCTCCTCGGCGGCGGCATCGCCGCGGTGGGCGGCATCCTCTACGCGATGGACCGCAACGTGAACTCGGGGGTCTACGTCACCTCGCTGACGTTCTTCGTGTGGACGGCGCTGCTCCTCGGCGGCGCGGCGACGGTCTTCGGCCCGCTCATCGGGTCGGTGATCTTCTGGGTGCTGCAGGCGTTCATCGGCAACCTGCTGCCGGCGCTCGTGTCGGCCGACATCCTGCCGTTCATGTCCACCATCCAGGCGGCGACGGTGCGCTTCATCCTCACCGGCATCGCGCTCATGCTCATCGTCATATTCCGGCCGCAGGGAATCCTCGGCAGCAAGAAGGAGCTGACCTTTGTCAAGTGACGCGTCCCTCCAGCCGCCCGTCGCACGGGCGAAGGCCACGGGCCTGCACCAGGGCGAGATCCGGCCCGGCGTCGCGAAGACCGACCCGATCCTCGTCGCCGACGGCGTGCGCCGCACGTTCGGCGGCCTCACGGCCGTCGACGTCGAGCACCTCGAGATCCCGCGCAACGCCATCACGGCGCTCATCGGGCCGAACGGCGCGGGCAAGACCACGCTGTTCAACCTCCTCACGGGGTTCGACAAGCCCGACCAGGGCACGTGGACGTTCTCCGGCAAGGCCATCTCGGGCGTTCCGGCGTTCAAGGTGTCCCGCCTCGGCCAGGTGCGCACGTTCCAGCTGACGAAGGCCCTCGGCCTGCTGACCGTCATGGACAACATGAAGCTCGGGGCGAAGGGCCAGCGCGGCGAGAGGTTCTTCTCGGCGCTCATCCCGGCGCTCTGGCGCACGCAGGACGCCGACTTCGAGGAGCGCGCGATCGACCTGCTCACGCGCTTCAAGCTCGACGCCAAGAAGGACGACTTCGCCGCGTCGCTCTCGGGCGGGCAGCGGAAGCTCCTCGAGATGGCGCGCGCGCTCATGAGCGAGCCGAGTCTCGTCATGCTCGACGAGCCGATGGCCGGCGTCAACCCGGCGCTCACGCAGTCGCTGCTCGAGCACATCCTCGACCTCAAGGAGGAGGGGATGACGGTGCTCTTCGTCGAGCACGACATGCACGTCGTGCGTCACATCGCCGACTGGGTGATCGTGATGGCGGAGGGCCGCATCGTCGCCGAGGGCGACCCGGAGAGCGTCATGAAGGACCCGGCGGTCGTCGACGCGTACCTCGGCGCCCATCAGGATGTCGACCTCGGTGTCGTGACCGGACGCTACGCGGCCGACGGCAGCGCGCCGACGATCACCGCGGACGAGATCCTCGCCGAGGGCGAAGCCGAGCTCGAGAACGAGGAGGACGCCAAGTGAGCGCCGCCACCGCCACCGCCCCGGTCGTCGTCGAGGTGAACGACGTCACGGCGGGCTACCTGCCGGGCGTCAACATCCTCAACGGCTGCTCGCTCGTCGCGCGCCAGGGCGAGCTGATCGGCATCATCGGCCCCAACGGCGCCGGCAAGTCGACGCTGCTCAAGGCGATCTTCGGGCAGGTCAACGTGCGCGGCGGCACGATCACGCTCGAGGGCGACGACATCACGAACCTCAAGGCCAACAAGCTCGTCGCCCGCGGCGTCGGCTTCGTGCCGCAGACGAACAACGTCTTCCAGAGCCTCACGATCGAGGAGAACCTCCAGATGGGGCTCTTCCAGAAGCCGAAGGTGTACGCGGAGCGGCTCGAGTTCGTGACCGGCATCTTCGCCGAGCTCGGCAAGCGGCTCAAGCAGCGCGCGGGGTCGCTCTCGGGCGGCGAGCGGCAGATGGTGGCGATGTCGCGCGCGCTCATGATGGACCCGAAGGTGATCCTGCTCGACGAGCCGTCGGCGGGCCTCTCGCCCGTGCGTCAGGACGAGGCCTTCATCCGCGTCTCGGAGATCAACAAGGCCGGCGTGACGACGATCATGGTCGAGCAGAACGCCCGCCGCTGCCTGCAGATCTGCGACCGCGGCTACGTGCTCGACCAGGGACGCGACGCGCACACCGCCACGGGACGCGAGCTGCTCGTCGACCCGAAGGTCGCGGAGCTCTACCTGGGCACCCTGGGCGCCTAGCAGCCTCGCAGACGGCCCCGGGCATCCCGATGGATGTCCGGGGCCGTCTCGCACGTCCTGGGGGCGTACACGGCCGCCGACATCCCTCTTACTCCGCCGATCGTGGGTCACTCCGCCGCATACTCGCGGAGTGACGCGCGTCCGGCGGAGTAACCCGGTTTTTCCACCCGCGAAACCCCTCGGGACAGGGGAACGCCCCCCGGCCCGAGGGCCGAGGGGCGTTCCGTTGCTGAACTGCTGCGTCAGCGGTGGGACTCAGTACGCGGAGTACGTGTTGTCCTCGCCGAAGACGTAGATGCCGATCGAGGCCTCGGTCGGGTCGCCCACCTCGTCGAAGGTGATCGGGCCCGAGACGCCGTCGTAGTCGGCCGTGCCACCGCTCAGGATGATGTCGGCGCACTCCTCGTACGTCTCGCACTTCGTGCCGTTGCCGGCACCGCCCGAGACCTCCTGGAGCTTGGCCGCGACCGTCGCGCCGTCCGTCGCGCCGCCCGCGGCGAGCGAGGCGAGCGCGAGCAGGATGGTCGCGTCGTACGACTCGGCCGCGTAGCTGAACTCGGTGAGCGCCTCGCCGCCGTCCTCGGCCACCCACGCCTGGAGGGCGTCGGTGAACTCGGTGATCGAGTCGATCGACAGGCCGGGCAGGGTGCCCTTCGCGCCGGTCAGCGAGCCCGTCGGGAACTCGTCGCCGAAGTTCGCGAGGTTGCCGTCGACGAAGTAGAGCTTGTCGGCCGGGATCTTGCCGAACAGGCTCGGGAGGATCGACTTGACCTCCTCGAACGTGATCAGGGCGATCGCGTCGGGGCTCTGCGCGAGCACCTCGTTGATCTGGGCGTCGAAGTTGCTGTCACCCGTGTTGTACGTCGGGGCCGCGACGACCTCGCCGCCCGCGGCCTCGAAGGCCTCGGTGACGTACTTCGCGAGACCCGTGCCGTACGAGTCGTTGAGGACGATCAGACCGAGGGTCTGGTTGCCGTCCTCGGCGATCAGGTTGCCGAGCACCTCGCCCTGGAGGACGTCAGACGGGGCGGTGCGGAAGTACAGCCCGTTGTCGTCGTACGTCGTGAAGGCGTCCGAGGTGTTGGCCGGCGAGAACTGGATGACGCCCGCACCGGTGACCTGGTCGATGAACTGCAGCGAGGTGCCCGACGACGCGGCGCCGATGATGGCGGTCGGGTCGAAGGCGAGGATGCGCGGCGCCTCGGTCTCGTAGGCCTTGTTGTCGGTGTTGCCCGAGTCGCCGTACTCGATCTCGACGGTGAGACCGGTGGCGTCCGAGTAGGCGTTGATCTGCGACGCGGCGTAGCCGACGCCGGCCTCCTCGGGCGGGCCGAGGAACGCGAGGTTACCGGTCTGCGGGAGCAGGGTCCCGAGGGTCATCGTGTAGTCCGCGATGGCCGTGGGCTCCGCGTCGGGCTCTTCGGTCGCCGCGCAGCCGCCGAGCACGAGGGCGCCGGTCGCGAGGATCGCGACGCCTCCCAGCGTGCTCTTGAGGCCCCTCGACGTGAAGGTCGTGATGCTCATGTCACTCCTTATGAGTGGTTGTAGACAGGACACTTATGGCCGGACGGGTCCGACCGTTTCGACAACCGTAGTCCCGAGAAGGACTTCGCACGATTCGATGGTGTTTCGGGCGTGTAACGCGACGGAATCGTTACTTTTCGCGGGGAAAGCGGCGCGGGTCTCAGCCGATGACGACGGCCGTGCGGGAGTACTTGTTCTCGCTGTTGTAGACGAGGATCTGGTACGAGCCGCGCACCGGATCGCCGGCCTCGTCGAGGTTCGTCGAGCCGCTGATGCCGTCGTAGTCGATGTCGGTCTGCGTCACGAGCACGTCGAGGCACTCACCGTAGCTCGTGCACTTGATGCCGCCCACGGAGGCCGCCCGCAGGTTGCGCGCCACCGACTCCCCGCCGTCGTCGCCGGCGAGCACGGCCGCGAGGGCGGCGAGCACCGTCGCGTCGTACGCCTCGGCCGCGTAGCGCGGATCGACGAGGCCCGGGTCCTCGAGCTTGAGCTTCGCGATGAACGCGTCGTCGGGCGACGCCCCCTCGAGGATGCCGTTGACCCCGTTGAGCAGTCCGCCCGAGAGCGCCTGGGAGTAGTCGGCGAGGTTCTGGCTCGTGAGCCAGAGCTTCGCGCCGCCGTAGCCCGCCGACGTCAGCTGCGTGATGAGGGCCTTCGTCTGGTCGGCGTTGTCGGGGGTGGCGAGCACGACCGCGTCCGGCTCGGCGGCCGTGATCTCCCCGAGGGCGGCGGTGACCGCGTCCGCGTCCGCGTCGCCGGCGAGCCCGACCGCCGTGAACTCCACGGGCACCTCGCGGGCGGCCGTGAACGCGGCCTCGAAGGCGACGGCGAGCGACCCGCCGAGGTCGCCCTCGCGGTAGAGCAGCACGACCGAGTCGACGTCCTCGCTCTCCGAGAAGCGGTCGGCGAGCACGATCGCCTGGTGCGGGTACGAGGGGATCGTGCGGAAGAAGATGCCGGCGTCGTCGAGCGCGGTGAGCTGCGGGTAGGTCGCGGCGGGCGAGATGAGCGGGATGCCGGCCTCCGCCGCGAGCCCGAGCAGCCGCTGGGCGAGCACCGACGACGACGGTCCGATGACGACGTCGACGTCCTGCTCGACGAAGGCGGCGAACGACTCCTCCGCCTTCTCGGTCGACGCGTCGCCGGAGTCGAGGCTCACGACGACGATCGGCTCGCCGTTGACGCCGCCCGCGGCGTTGATGTCGCG
>JAEWKY010000140.1 GCA_023457615.1 Actinomycetes bacterium
CCACAATAGGGGTCACGGGGGCGGCTCCGACGAGGGATTCGCTCAGGATTCCCTCAAGAATCCAGGGCTCCGGGGTCAGCGCGCCGCGCTGCCCTCCGTGTAGCCCTCGTCCTGCTGCTTCCACGCGAAGAGCGCGCGCAGCTCGGCGCCGGTCTTCTCGATCGGGTGCTTCGCGGCCTTCTCGCGGAGCTCGAGGAACTCCTTCGCGCCGTTGTCCTGGTCGCCGATGAAGCGGGTCGCGAAGGCGCCCGACTGGATGTCGCCGAGCACCGCCTTCATGTTCTCCTTCACCGACGGGTCGATGACGCGCGGACCCGAGACGTAGTCGCCGTACTCGGCCGTGTCGGAGACCGACCAGCGCTGCTTGGCGATGCCGCCCTCCCACATGAGGTCGACGATGAGCTTGAGCTCGTGGAGCACCTCGAAGTAGGCGATCTCGGGCTGGTAGCCCGCCTCGACGAGCGTCTCGAAGCCGTACTGCACGAGCTGCGAGGTGCCGCCGCAGAGCACCGACTGCTCGCCGAACAGGTCGGTCTCGGTCTCCTCGGTGAAGGTCGTCTTGATGACGCCGGCGCGCGTGCCGCCGATCGCCTTCGCGTACGACATCGCGGTGTCCCAGGCGGTGCCCGACGCGTCGTTCTCGACCGCGACGATGTCCGGGATGCCGCGGCCCGCGACGTACTCGCGACGCACCGTGTGGCCCGGGGCCTTCGGGGCGACGAGGATGACGTCGACGTCGGTCGGGGCGTCGATGTAGCCGAAGCGGATGTTGAACCCGTGCGCGAACGCGAGGGTCTTGCCGGGGGTCAGCTTGTCCTTGATCGAGTCGGCGTAGATGCCGCGCTGGTGCTGGTCGGGCGCGAGGATCATGATGAGGTCGGCCCACTCGGCGGCGTCGGCGACGCTCTTCACCTCGAAGCCGTCCTCGGTCGCCTTGGGGGCCGACTTGGAGCCGTCCTTGAGCGCGATCGCGACCTCGACGCCCGAGTCGCGCAGGTTCTGCGCGTGGGCATGGCCCTGCGAGCCGTAGCCCACGATCGCGACCTTCTTGCCCTGGATGATCGAGAGGTCGGCGTCCTTGTCGTAGAAGATCTCAGCCATTGTTCTTTCGTTTTCCTATCTCGGTTAGTTCTTGAAGACGCGTTCGGTGATGCTCTTGCCGCCGCGGCCGATCGCGAGAAGGCCCGACTGGGCGATCTCCTTGATGCCGTACGGCTCGAGCATCCGCAGCAGGGCCTGCACCTTGCCGTGGTCGCCCGTCACCTCGATGACGAGCGCGTCGGGCGCGACGTCGACCACGCGCGCGCGGAACAGCGTCACCGCCTCGAGGATCTGCGAGCGCGTGCCGTTCTCGACCTTGACCTTGATGAGCAGGTGCTCGCGCTGCACGGAGGCGTCGGTGTCGAGCTCGACGATCTTGATGACGTTGACGAGCTTGTTGAGCTGCTTGGTGACCTGCTCGAGCGGGAGCTCGTCGACATCCACCACCGCGGTGATGCGCGAGAGCCCCTCGATCTCGGAGTGACCCACGGCGAGCGACTCGATGTTGAATCCGCGGCGCGCGAAGAGGCCCGCGACGCGGGTCAGCAGACCGGGCTTGTCCTCGACGAGGAGGGAGAGCACGTGACGGCTCATGGTTCTTACTCCTCTTCCCAGGTCGGGGCCAGGTCGCGGGCGTACTGCACCTGCGAGTTGCCGACGCCCTGCGGCACCATCGGCCAGACCATCGCGTCGCGGCTGACGATGAAGTCGATGACGACCGGGCGGTCGTTCGTCTCGATCGCGAGCTTGATCGCGGGGTCGATCTCCTCGGGCCTGGTGACGCGGATGCCGAGGGCGCCGTAGGCCTCCGCGAGCTTCACGAAGTCGGGCACCATGCGGGTCTGCTGGTCGACCCCGGTGTGCCCGGTGTCGAGGTCGGTGAACGAGTGCCGGCCGTCGTAGAACAGCGACTGCCACTGGCGCACCATCCCGAGCGAGCTGTTGTTGATCACGGCGACCTTGATCGGGATGTCGTTGATCGTGCAGGTCGCGAGCTCCTGGTTGGTCATCTGGAAGCAGCCGTCGCCGTCGATCGCCCAGACGAGACGGTCGGGCTGCGCGACCTTGGCGCCCATCGCCGCGGGCACCGAGTAGCCCATCGTGCCGGCGCCGCCGGAGTTGAGCCACGCGTTCGGCCGCTCGTACTTGATGAACTGCGCCGCCCACATCTGGTGCTGGCCGACGCCGGCGGCGTAGATCGCCTCGGGGCCGGAGAGCTTCCCGATGCGCTCGATGACCGTCTGCGGCGCGAGCAGGCCGTCGTCGGGGTCGTCGGTGTAGCCGAGCGGGAAGTTCGTCGTGAGCTGCGTGAGCCGCGCCCACCAGTCGTCGAGGTCGGGCTTCGACTTCTTGGCGATCGACTCGAACGCCTCGAGCAGCTCGGGCAGCACGTCCTTGAGGTCGCCCACGATGGGCACGTCGGCGTGCTTGATCTTGCCGATCTCGGCGGGGTCGATGTCGACGTGCACGACCTTCGCGTGCGGCGCGAACTCGCTCACCTTGCCCGTGACGCGGTCGTCGAAGCGCGCGCCGAGGGCGACGATGAGGTCGCTCTCCTGGAGCGCCAGCACCGCGGGCACCGTGCCGTGCATGCCGGGCATGCCGAGGTGGTGCGGGTGCGAGTCGGGGAACGCCCCGCGCGCCATGAGCGTCGTGACGACCGGCAGGTTCGTGCGGTCGGCGAGCTTCAGCAACTCCTGGTGCGCACCCGCCCGGATGACGCCGCCCCCGACGTAGAGCACGGGGCGCTTCGACTCGAGGATGAGCTCCGCCGCCGCCGTGATCTGCTTGCCGTGCGCCTTCGTCACCGGCCGGTAGCCCGGGAGGTCGACCTTCGGCGGCCACGAGAAGGTCATGAGACCCTGCTGGGCGTCCTTGGTGATGTCGACGAGCACCGGCCCGGGACGACCCGTCGAGGCGATGTGGTACGCCGAGGCGAGGGCCGCGGGCACGTCCTCCGCGCGCTTGACGAGGATCGAGTGCTTCGTGATCGGCATCGTGATGCCGACGATGTCGACCTCCTGGAAGGCATCCGTGCCCATCGAGGTCGAGAACACCTGGCCGGTGATCGCCAGCAGCGGCACGGAGTCCATGTAGGCGTCGGCGATCGCGGTGACGAGGTTCGTCGCCCCGGGTCCGGAGGTCGCGATGGCGACGCCGACCCGGCCCGAGGCCGCCGCGTAGCCCTCGGCCGCGTGACCGGCGCCCTGCTCGTGACGCACGAGGATGTGGCGGATCGAGGTCGAGGCCATGAGCTCGTCGTAGAAGGGCATGATCGCGCCGCCCGGGAGGCCGAAGACGTCGGTGACGCCGAGCTTCTCGAGGGAGGCGAGGATCGCGCCCGATCCTGTCATCTGCGCGGGATCGCGCGGGGGTGCGGGAGAGGCGTCCGCAGTCATGGGAGTCCTTCGAATTGCGATGGATGGTCTGGAGCGCGACTACCCCGTGACCGCACCTTCGGCAGCCGAGTGCACGAGTCGGGAGTACTTCGCGAGAACGCCACGGGTATAGCGCGGTGGAAGAGGAGCCCAGCCGGAACGGCGGCTCTCCAGCTCGGCCTCGTCGACCAGTAGGTCGAGGGACCGGGCTGCGATATCGACCCGTATCAGATCACCATCGCGGACGAAGGCGATAGGACCTGCGTCCACCGCCTCCGGAGCGATGTGGCCGATGCACAGGCCGGTTGTGCCGCCTGAGAATCGTCCGTCGGTCAATAGTAGGACATCTTTTCCGAGGCCCGCGCCCTTGATGGCGGCGGTGATCGCGAGCATCTCGCGCATGCCCGGTCCGCCCTTCGGGCCCTCGTAGCGGATGATCACCACGTCGCCCTTGCGGATCTCGCCCGCGGCGAGGGCATCCATCGCCGCGCGCTCGCGCTCGAACACGCGCGCCGGCCCCTCGAAGGTGGCGGCGTCGAAGCCGGCCGTCTTCACGACCGCGCCCTCGGGCGCCATCGTGCCCTTGAGGATCGTGAGGCCGCCGGTCGCGTGGATCGGCTGGTCGAGCGGCTTTAGCACCTCGCCGTCGAGCGGCGGGAGGTTCAGCTCCTCGAGGTTCTCGCGCATCGTCTTGCCGGTCACGGTCAGCACGTCGCCGTGCAGCAGGCCCGCGTCGAGCAGGGCCTTCATGAGCACGGGCACGCCGCCGCGTCGGTCGACGTCGTTCATGACGTACTTGCCGAACGGCTTGAGGTCGCCGATGTGCGGCACCTTCGAGCCGACCCTGTTGAAGTCGTCGAGCGTGAGGTCGACCTCCGCTTCGCGCGCGATCGCGAGGAGGTGCAGCACGATGTTGGTCGATCCGCCGAGCGCCATGCCGACCGCGATGGCGTTCTCGAACGCCTCCTTGGTGAGGATCTGGCGGGCCGTGATGCCCTTCTTCAGCAGATTGACGACGGCCTCGCCCGAGCGGTGGGCGTACATGTCGCGACGTCCGTCGGCGGCGGGCGGGGATGCCGAGCCCGGCAGCGAGAGGCCGAGCGCCTCCGCGACCGACGCCATCGTGTTGGCCGTGTACATGCCGCCGCACGCGCCCATCCCGGGCGCGAACGCGCACTCGATGCGGTGGGCGTCCTCGAGGCTCATCGTGCCGGCGAGCACGCCGCCGACCGCCTCGAAGGAGTCGATGATCGTGATGTCCTTCTCGGTGCCGTCGGAGAGGCGCACCCAGCCGGGCGCGATCGAGCCCGCGTAGAGGAACACCGACGCGAGGTCGAGCCGGGCCGCCGCCATGAGCATGCCCGGGATCGACTTGTCGCAGCCCGCGAGCAGCACGGAGCCGTCGAGGCGCTCCGCCTGCATGACGACCTCGACCGAGTCGGCGATGACCTCGCGGGAGACCAGGGAGAAGTGCATCCCCTCGTGTCCCATCGAGATGCCGTCGCTGACGCTCACGGTGCCGAACTGCAGCGGGTAGCCGCCGCCCGCGTGCACGCCCTCCTTCGCCGCCCGCGCGAGGCGGTCGAGGCTCAGGTTGCAGGGCGTGATCTCGTTCCACGAGCTCGCGATGCCGATCTGCGACTTGTCCCAGTCGGCGTCGCCCATGCCCACGGCACGCAGCATCCCGCGACTCGTCGTGGCCTCGACGCCGTCGGTGACGGTGCGCGAGCGCGGCTTGTGATCGGGCGTCTCCGGCATGTGTCGAGGTTACCGCCGCCGCGCGGGCCGCGCCGACGCGCGGGTCGCCGCCGGGGCGCACCCCGAGAGCCGGCGACGGATGGACCCGGAACCGCGAGGAGGGACCCACCTGCAGCCGCGTCCCTCCACCGATGGCTGGATCACAGCGGGCGAACCGAACCCGAGCGTCAGTGCCCGACGAGGTCGGAGTCGTTGCCCGGGTCGCCCGCGAGGGTGTCGAGCGACGCGAGGTCGTCGTCGGAGAGCTCGAACGAGAAGACGTCGAGGTTCTCGCGCATGCGCTCGGGGGAGACCGATTTGGGGATCGCGACGACGCCGTGCTGCACGTGCCAGCGCAGCACGACCTGCGCGGGCGTCACGCCGAGGCGCGCGGCGACGGACGCGATCGCCGGCTGCGCGAGGAACTCGCGCACGCCGCTCTCGCCGCCGAGCGGGCTGTACGCCTGGGTCACGATGCCGTGCGCCGCGTGGTACGCGCGCAGCTCCGGGCGGGTGATCGCCGGGCTCAGCTGCACCTGGTTGACGGCGGGCACGGTGCCGGTCTCCGCGGCGAGACGCTCGAGGTGCGGGATCTTGAAGTTCGAGACGCCGATCGCGCGGGCGAGCCCCTCCTCGTGCAGCCGCTCGAAGGTGCGCCAGGTCGACACGTACTCGTCGCGGCCCGGCAGCGGCCAGTGGATGAGCAGCAGGTCGACGTGGTCGAACCGCATCCGGTCGAGGGCGGCGCGCAGGCCGTCGATCGCGCGGTCCGACCCCTGGAAGGCGCCGTCGAGCTTCGTCGTGACGAAGAACTCCTCGCGCGGCAGCCCCGTGCGTCGCACGCCCTCCGCGACGCCCGCCTCGTTGCCGTACCGCGTCGCGGTGTCGAGGTGCCGGTAGTCGGCCTCCGCCGCGGCGACCACGGCATCCGCCACCTCGGCGTCGTCGAGCGGCCAGGTCCCGAGCCCGAGCTGCGGGATGGCGGCGCCGGTGTTCAGCGGGATCGACGGGATGCTCATCCCGTCAGTCTCTCGCGGGATCCTGTTCGGCGCTCGCGCGGTCGACGTCGTCGGCGAGCTCGTCGACGACGAGCAGGTCGGAGCGCAGGTTCTTCGTGCGGTAGCCCGCGCGCCCGATCATGTGGGCCGCGACCGGCTGGGTGAGCAGCTGGAAGAGCACGACCGGGATCAGCAGCAGGAGCGCCGACCAGCTGCGGGCCGACAGCGCGACCGCGAGGACGACGCAGATGAGTCCGAGGATCTGCGGCTTCGTGCCCGCGTGCAGCCGGGCGAGCGCGTCGGGGAAGCGCACGACCCCGACTCCCGCGACGAGCGACAGGCCCGCGCCCAGCACGACGAGGACGGCCGCGGCGACGTCGAGCACCTGATCGATCACGGCTTCTCCTCCTCGGCGCGGCGACGATCCTGCTGGCTCACGTAGCGCGCGACGGCGACCGTCGAGAAGGCCGCCGTGCCGGCCAGCACGAGCATCACCGGGATCGTGCGGGTGTGCCCGTTGATGACCATCTCGGCGCCGATCACGAGCAGCAGGATCGTGAGCAGCACGTCGGAGGCGAGCATCCGGTCGAGGATCGTCGGACCGCGCACGATGCGGATGACGGCGCCGACGGCGGCGGCCGCGAACAGCACGCCGGCCACGATCGCGAGCACCGGCATCACGAGCGCACCTGCTCGAGCTCGTCGCGCGACCCGAGCGCGCGGATGACCAGGGTCTCGATCGCGAGGGCCGCGCGGCGGTTCTTCTCGACCCCGTCGAGATCGCGCGCGGCGAGCACGTGCAGGAACAGCAGCGAGCGCTCGCGGTCGATCTCGAGCACGAGCGTGCCGGGCACGAGCGAGATCGCCGTCGCGGTGACGGAGAGCACGAAGTCCGACCGGGTGCGCAGCTGCACCTCGACGATCGCGTTGAGCGGCAGCCTCCCGGGACGGAACGCGAGCGAGGCGACCGTCACCGACGAGACGACGAGGTCGAACGCGAACTTCAGCAGGAACACCGCGAACCACAGGATGTTGAACCGGCCCGAGAGCTCGACCGGCGGCAGGTAGAACACCCGCGTCACGCCGATCGCGACGAGCAGCCCGGACAGCGCCGAGAGCCAGCTGATCTCGCCCCACAGCAGCATCCAGAGCAGCACCAGGCCGACGAGCAGCGGCACCTGCTGCAGCACGCGCCTGCCCATGCTCTTCTTCGTCTCGACGCGTCCGGTCGCCTCAGTCATCGAGACCCTCCGGGACTCCGTCCGGGAAGACCGCGGTCACGTAGCCGACCTCGCCGAGCTCGAGCGCCGCCCGGTCGGCGTACTCGTAGAGCGGACCCGCGAAGACGGTGAGCGCGACGGTCACGACGACGAGGCCGACCGTCGACGCGATCATCAGGCGCGGGATGCGGGAGCGCACCGTGAGGGGCTCCTCGCCGTCCTCGGGCTTCGGCGCAGGGCTCCAGAAGGCCCGGCTCCACACGCGCATGAGCGCGTAGAGGGTCAGCAGCGAGACGAGGGCCCCCGCCGCGACGTTGATCCACGCGAAGCCGTCGCCCGAGGAGATGGCCGCCTCGAACAACCCGAGTTTGCCGAGGAACCCGGAGAACGGCGGGATGCCGCCGAGATTGAGCGCCGGGATCAGATACAGGAACGCGACGACGGGTGCGGCCGCGAGCAGACCGCCGAGCCTCGGGATCGCGGTGGTGCCGCTCACCTGCTCGATGAGGCCCGCGGCGAGGAACAGCGCGGTCTGCACGACGATGTGGTGCACGACGTAGTAGATCGTCGCCGACATCCCGTCGACCGTGCCCAGGCCGATGCCGAGGATCAGGTAGCCGATGTGGCTCACGAGCGTGAACGACAGCAGACGCTTGATGTCGGTCTGCGCGACGGCGCCGAGCACACCGATGATCATCGTGAGCGCCGCGACGACGAGCAGCGCCCCGTTGAGCTCGGGCGCGGGGAACAGCAGCGTCTCGGTGCGGATGATCGCGTAGACGCCGACCTTCGTCAGCAGCCCCGCGAAGACCGCCGTGACGGGCGCCGGTGCCGTCGGGTAGGAGTCGGGGAGCCAGAACGAGAGCGGGAACACCGCCGCCTTGATGCCGAACCCGAGCAGCAGCATGACGTGCAGCACGAGGCGCACCGCCGGGTCGATCTCGTCCATCCGCACGGCGATGTGGGCGAGGTTCACGGTGCCGAGGGCGCCGTAGATCATCGCGATCGAGGCGAGGAAGAGACTCGACGACACGAGGCTCACGACGATGTACGTCGTGCCGGTGCGGATGCGCGGCTCGGTGCCGCCGAGAGTGATGAGCACGTACGACGCGACGAGGAGGATCTCGAACCCGACGTAGAGGTTGAACAGGTCTCCCGCGACGAAGGCCGTGTAGACGCCCGTCGCGAGGATCAGGTACGCGGGGTTGTAGATCGTGACCGGCGTCTCGTCGTCGCCGAAGGCGAGGCCCTGCCCGACCGAGAAGAGGAGGACCGCGAGCAGCACGATGCTCGACACGACGAGCAGCAGCGCGGAGAGCCGGTCGACGACGAGCACGATGCCGAACGGGGCCTGCCAGCCGCCGACCTCGACGACGACCGTGCCGACGTCGTCGATGCCGACGAGCAGGAGCGCCGAGATGAGGGTCGTGAGGGTCAGCGCGACGACGGTCACGACCCGCTGCGCGCGCAGACGCTTGCCCAGCGCGAGCGAGGTCGCGGCGCCGGCGAGCGGCGTCAGCACGACGAGCGGCACGAGGGTCGCGAGCAGCGGGGCGGTCACGCGCGCTCCCCCTCGTCGGCGGAGAGCGCCGACTCGTCCGGCGCGAACTCGGTGTCCTCGGCGATCGCCTCGCCCGAGCTCGAGAACTCGGAGCCCTCGAGCTCGGTGCGGATCTCGAGGTCGGCGATGTCGTCCGTGACCTCGTCGCGCTGGGCGAGCCGCCACGACCGGTAGATGAGCGCGAGCAGGAACGCCGACACCGCGAAGGTGATGACGATCGCGGTGAGCGCGAGAGCCTGCGGCAGCGGATCGGCCATCCGCTCGTCCGACTCCCCGCCGACGATCGGGGCCGTGCCGGGCGGTCCCGCGACGATGAGGATGAGCAGGTTGGCGGCGTTGCCCAGCAGCAGGATGCCGAGCAGCACGCGCGTCATCGAGCGCTCCAGGATGAGATACACGCCGCAGGCGAACAGCACCGCCATGACGACGACGAGCACGAGGGAGACGCTCACGCGGTCACCCCCTGGCGCACCTTCGGCGGCGCGGGCGGGTTGTCGGCGTCGGGCGTCTCGAGCTCGCGGTCGAGCTCGGCGCCGAGGCTGCGGAGCACGTCGAGCACGAGGCCGATGACGACGAGGTAGACCCCGATGTCGAAGACGCTCGCCGAGACGACGTCGAGCGTTCCGATCGGACCGAGCTCGAGCGTGACCCATCCGGAGGTGAGCGGTGCGAGCCCGAGCAGCAGCGGCACGGCGGCCGACCCCGCGGCGAGCGCGAGACCGAGACCGAGCACGCGGCCGGCGTCGAAGGGGGCGGCGGCGCCGAGCTCGACCCTTCCGCCCGCGAGGTAGCGCGCGACGAGGGCGAGGCCCGCGACCAAACCGCCCGCGAACCCGCCCCCGACGGCGTTGTGGCCGACGAGCAGCAGGTACAGCGACACGATGATGAGCGCGTGGAAGAGCAGCCGCACGACGACCTCGAGCAGGATCGAGCGGTTCTCCGGCGCGAGGGTGCGACCCGCGAGCAGCCACGATCCCCGGCCGACCGGCACCTCGCGCGCGACCGCGTACGCCCGGCGATCGCGGAACGTCGAGCGCTGCGCCCGGCGCGACGACCGCGGCAGGTCGTCGGCGCGCGTGCGCAGGAAGATGAGGCTCGCGACACCCGTCGCCGCCGCGATGACGACCGTGAGCTCGCCCATCGTGTCCCAGCCGCGGATGTCGACGATCGCGACGTTGACGACGTTGTACCCGTGACCCTGCTCGACGGCGAGCTCCGGCCAGGCCTCCGAGACCGGCGAGGCGACGCGGCCGCCCGTCGCGACGAGCGCGACGACGGCCATCGTGACGCCGACGGCGACGCCGAGCGCGGCGCGCAGGAGCCGGTGGCTCGAGCCGTGCTTCTCCCCCAGCCGAGCCGGGAGGCGGCGCAGCACGAGCACGACGGCGACGAGGGTGACGAGCTCGACGAGCACCTGCGTGAGCGCGAGATCCGGGGCGCCCTGCACGACGAAGAGCGTCGCCATGCCCACCCCGGTGACGCCGACGAGCACCACGGCCTGGAACCGCTTCCCGGCGATGGACGCGGCGATCGCGGCGGCGATCATGATCGCGCCCACGACGGGCTGGGCGGGATGCTGCAGCAGCTCGATCGTCTCGGGCAGTCCGGCGGCGGGCAGCACGCTCCACACCGCGGCGACCGCGACGAGCAGGATGACCGCGAGGTAGAACGGCAGCGAGCCGCGCTGGGTGAGCCCCGTGACGGTCGCGGCCACGACGTCGATGCCGCGCACCACCCCGCGGTAGGCACGCTCGCCCATCGCGCCGTCGCCTGACGGGGCCTCCGCGGGCATGCGGCGGGAGAAGAGCAGCACGAGCACGACGCCGAGCGCCAGCACGACGGCCGAGAACCCGAGGGCGGGCTCGAGCCCGTGCCAGAAGGCGACGTGACCGATGTCGGCGGCGTCGGGATACCCCGCCGCGACGCGGAGGGCGAGCGGATCGAGCACTGCGGCGAACGGACCGCCGAGCAGGCCGACCGCGGCGAGCAGCACGGGCGGGGCGAAGAACACCCACGTCTCGACGCGCGGGTAGCGCTGCTCTTCCGGAAGCGGGTCGACGCCGGGCTTGTCGGCGAAGGCGCCCCAGACGAAGCGATAGCCGTAGGCGATGGTGAACGCCGATCCGATCACGACGGCGGCGAGCGCGACCCACGCCCACACGTCGCCGTTCACCCCGGCCTCGAAGAGCACGGTGAGCACCGACTCCTTCGCGACGAAGCCGAGCGCGATCGGGAGTCCGGCCATCGACAGCACCGCGGCGATCGACGCGGCGGCGAGAACCGGCGCCCGTCGACCGAAGCCCGTGATGCGCCGCAGGTCGCGCGTGCCGCAGCCGTGGTCGACGATGCCCACGATGAGGAACAACGCCGCCTTGAAGAGCGCGTGCGAGAGCAGCAGCAGGATGGCGGCGACCGCACCGGCGGCACCGCCCCATCCGGCGATCACGACGAGCAGGCCGAGTTGGCTGACCGTGCCGTGAGCGAGCACCAGCTTGAGGTCGGTCTGCTTGAGCGCGCGCACGGCCCCCAGCAGGAGTGTGACGAGCCCGAGACCGATCAGCACCTCGCGCCATCCCGGCACCTCGGCGTAGCCGGGGGCGAGCCGCGCGGCGAGGTAGATGCCGGCCTTCACCATCGCGGCGGCGTGCAGGTAGGCGCTCACCGGGGTCGGCGCGGCCATCGCCCCGGGGAGCCAGAAGTGGAACGGCACGATCGCCGACTTCGACAGCACGCCGACGAGCACGAGCCCGATCGCGACCGGGAGCAGCGGGTCGCTCGGCGGGTTCGCGACGAGCCCCGAGAGGGATGTCGTGCCCCCGAGCTCGGCGAGCCAGACGAGCCCCACGAGCATGACGAGTCCGCCGAGCGTCGTGACGAGGAGCGCCTGCAGCGCGGCGGTGCGGCTCGACCGTTTGGTGCTGTTGTGCCCGATCAGCAGGTAGGAGAAGACGCTCGTCGCCTCCCAGAAGACGAAGAGCAGGTAGACGTCGTCCGCGGCGACGAGACCGTACATCGAGCCGGCGAACGCGAGCAGGATGCCGGCGAAGCGGGGGACGCCGGTGTCGCCCGGGCGGAAGTAGGCGGCGCAGTAGACGAAGACGAGGGCGCCGACGCCGGTCACGATGAGCAGCAGCAGGAGCGACAGCGCGTCGATGCGGAACGAGAGGGCGAGATCGAGCTGCGGCACCCACGGGATCGACTCGGTGACGGTGCCGCCGTCGAGCACCACCGGGAGCGCGGTGAGCACGTGCGCGAAGGCGGCGGCGGGG
>JAEWKY010000141.1 GCA_023457615.1 Actinomycetes bacterium
CGTCGCGGGCTTCAAGGCCGCCGCGACGAGCTGGCGCTACCAGCTGCCGGTGCTCGCGAGCGCGGGCTACCGGGTGATCGCCTTCGACCGGCGCGGGCACGGCACCTCGGAGGCGCCGGCGCACGGCGCGACGATGCTGCGGCACGGCGCGGACCTGCGCGAGCTGCTCGAGCACCTCGCGCTCGACGACGCGGTGCTCGTCGGGGGCTCGATGGGCGGCAACACGATCTGGGCGACGGTCGCGCAGTCGGGCACGGCGCGCATGGCCGGCATCGTGATCGTCGATCAGACCCCGCGGATGCTCAACGGCGACGGCTGGGAGCACGGCTTCTACGACTACGACGACGCCACGCGCGACACGGCGTTCGCGACCACGATCCCCGATCCGGGCCGGCACCCGCTGCGCAGGAAGGGTCTCGTCCGCATCGTGCGGCTGCTGCGGGCGATGAGCGGCGGCGGAGGCGGCCGGGGCTTCACGGCGCCCGAGCTCGAGCTGCTGAACGATCACGCGAAGGCCGACTGGCGTGCCGCGATCGCGAGCGCCGACGTGCCCGTGCTGTTCGTCGCCGGGGCCGAGAGCGAGTTCTGGCCGGCGAGTCACGCCGCTGCGGCCGCCGCGCTCGCGCCGCGCGGGCGGAGCCTCGTGATCCCGCGCGACGGGCATCCCGCCAACATCGAGCAGCCGCGCGCGTTCAACGACGCGCTGCTCGGCTTCCTGCGCGAGCTCTGACGCTCAGAACCCCTTGCCGGGGTTGAGCGTGCCGGCCGGGTCGAGGGCGTGCTTGATCGCGCGGTGCAGCTCGAGCACGCGCGGCCCGAGCTCCGCGCGGGCGCCGGGCAGCTTGAGCAGTCCGACGCCGTGCTCGCCCGTCACGGTGCCGCCGAGGTCGCGGCAGTCGTCGACGATGCGATCGAACGCGGTCTTCGCCCGGGCCCGCGCGGCGTCGTCGCCCTCGGGCGCGATGATGAGCGGGTGCAGGTTGCCGTCGCCCGCGTGCGCGATGTTGGCGATCACGACGTCGTGCTCGCGGGCCGTGGCCTGGATGCGCGCGAGCATCTCGGGGACGGCGGCGCGGGGCACGCAGACGTCCTCCGTGAGCACGGGGCCGAGCCGCTCGAGCGCCGGGTACGCGAGCCGACGCGCGAGGAACAGCCGGTCGACCGTCTCGGGATCGGCTCCGCGCTCCACCCCGAGCGCCCCGGCCTCGGCGAAGATGGCGGACATCCGGTCGGCGAGCTCCGCGCCGACCGCGCCGGGCTGATCGACGGTCGCGAGCAGCAGCGCCTCGGCGGAGGAGTGCAGCCCGAGCCGCTGCCACTCCTCGACCGCCGTGAGGCACGTCCGGTCGATGAGCTCGAGCGCCGACGGCACGATCCCCGCGGCCGACACCGCCGCGACGGCCTCGCCCGCGGCGACGAGCGAGGGGAAGGCTCCGACGATCGCGCGCTCCTCCCGCCCGTCGAGGGGCAGCAGCCGCAGCGTGAGCTCGGTGATGATGCCGAGCGTGCCCTCGCTGCCGACGAGCAGGCCGACGAGGTCGTACCCCGTCACGCCCTTCGCGGTGCGACGCCCGAGCTCCACGACCTCTCCGTCGGCGAGCACCGCCGTCATCCCGAGCACGTAGTCGCGCGTGACGCCGTACTTGACGCAGCAGATCCCGCCGGCGTTCGTCGCGGCGTTGCCGCCGATCGTCGAGATCCGGTAGCTCGCGGGATCGGGCGGGTACCAGAGCCCGTGCTCGGCGACCGCCCGGCGCAGGGTGTCGTTGAGCACCCCCGCCTCGGCGACGACGAGCCGCTCGCGCGCGTCGACCTCGCGGATCGCCGTCATCCGTTCGAGCGACACGACGACGCTGCCGGCGGTCGCGTTCGCCCCGCCCGAGAGCCCCGTGCCCGCGCCGCGCGCGATGACGGTCGCCCCGGTGGCCGCCGCGGCGCGCACGACGGCGGCGACCTCCTGCGTCGACTCGACGAGCGCGACGGCGAGCGGCGGCGCCGAGTCGGCCCACTCCGCGTCGTCGTGCCGGTAGCGCTCGAGCGCCGGCGGATCGGTGAGCAGCTGGTCGGCGCGCAGGGTCTCGCGCAGGCGGAGGACGACGTCGTGCATGGGCTTCGAGGGTACCGCCGCTAGCCTCGAACCCGTGGCCGCACCGATCGAGACGCTCGTCATCCTCGGCGCCGGGGGAGACCTCACCTCGCGCCTGCTGCTCCCGGGACTCGCCTCGCTCCTCGGCTCGACCCGCGGCAGCGACATCCGGCTGATCGGCGTCGACCGCGACCCGATGACGGATGCCGCCTGGTCGCGCCGGGTGGCGAAGGCGTTCGGGAAGGCCGGCGGCGACCGCGGCGCCGCGATGATCGCGTCGACCCGCTACCTCCAGGCCGACGTCACCGACGTCGAGGCGCTGCGGCGCGTGTTCGACGCCGCGACGGGCCGCGTCGCGCTCTACTTCGCCCTGCCGCCGGCCGTCACCGTGCTGGCGTGCACGACCCTCGCGACGATCGACCTGCCCGAGGGCGTCGTGCTCGCGATCGAGAAGCCGTTCGGCACCGACCTCGCGTCGGCGACGGCGCTCAACCGGCTGCTCCAGCAGCTCGTGCCCGAGGAGCAGGTGTTCCGCGTCGACCACTTCCTCGGCAAGTCGACCGTCATCAACCTGATCGGGCTGCGCTTCGCGAACCGCATCTTCGAGCCGCTGCTCTCGGCGCAGAACGTGAGCCACGTCGAGATCCGCATCGAGGAGGATCTCGCGCTCGAGGGCCGCGCCGGCTACTACGACCGGGCCGGGGCGCTCATGGACATGATCCAGAGCCACCTGCTGCTCGTGCTCGCGCTCGCGACGATGGAGCCGCCCGCGACCGTCGGCTCCGAGGACCTGCGCGGCGCGATGGCCCAGGTGCTGCGCGCGACACGGGCGTGGAAGCGGGACGGCACCGAGAGCCGCCGGGCGCGCTATACGGCGGGCACGATCGGGCGCCGCAAGCTGCCCGCCTACACGTCCGAGGAGGGCGTCGACCGCGCGCGCGGCACCGAGACGCTCGCGGAGATGACGGTCACGATCGACAACTGGCGCTGGGCCGGGGTGCCGTTCCTGCTGCGGTCGGGCAAGGCGATCGGGGAGCCGCGCCAGGAGGTCGTCTTCACCTTCCGGGACGTGCCGCATCTGCCGACCGGGTTCTCGGGACCGTCCCGTCAGGCGCAGCTGCGCATCGGGATCAAGCCGGCCGTCATGTCGCTCGACCTCGTGACCAACGGCTTCGCCGATCCGTTCGACCTCGAGTGCGACACGCTCGACGCGGAGTTCCCGGGCTCGGAGCTCTCCGCCTACGGCGAGGTGCTCGCCGAGCTGCTCGAGGGCGATCCGACGCTCTCGGTGCGCGGCGACATCGCCGAGGAGTGCTGGCGCATCGTCGCACCCGTGCTCGCCGCCTGGCGCAAGGACAAGGTGCCGCTCGACACGTACGCCGCGGGAACGCGCGGCCCGAGGTCCTGGCGTTAGCCGAGCAGACCTCTCACGACCGGCACCCGCCGGTCCGCGCCGACCTGGTGCGGCACGGTGCGGGGGGCGTCACGGGGCCCTCTCCGGCAGGCGGATGATCGTGAACAGGGTGCCGAGCGGATCGGTCGCGTGCACGAGCCGGCCGAACGGGGTGTCGACGAGCTCGTCGAGGAGCGACCCGCCGAGCTCGCGGATGCGGGCCGCCGCGGCGTCGGCGTCGTCGACGGCGAAGTACGGCATCCACATCGACTCGTCGGTGAGGTCGCTGCGGGTCGCGTCGTAGATGCCCGCCTGCGCGGTGCCGGGCGGCCCGTTCGCGACCATGCGGAACCCGTCGGAGTCGCCCATCGACACCGGGCGCCAGCCGGCGACCTCCGCGTAGAACGGCACGGCGGCGGCGAAGTCGGAGGTGTGCAGCTCGAACCAGGTGGGCGCGCCCGGCACGTCCTCCGCCTCGAACCCGGGATGCAACTCGGGCTCCCAGAAGCCGACGCGCGCGCCGCTCGGGTCGGTCGCGATCGCCATCATCGCGAGATCGCGCACCACCGACGGCGCGAGCTCGAGGCGACCGCCGTGCGCGGGCACCGCGGTCGCCGTGGCGACGACGTCGTCGGTGCGCAGGTAGACGACCCACCCGTCCTCGGGCAGGGGCACGATGCGGGCGACGCGGGCGCGGTCGAGGTGCATCGTCGTGCCGCCGTCGAGCGTCTCGCGCGTGGCGTCGGGCGTCCAGCCGAAGAGTCCCGTGTAGAACGCGACCGACCGGTCGAAATCCGTCGTCGTCAGCTCGAGCCAGACCGGCTCGCCGGGGAGTCGCTCGGCACCGGTCACCATCCGACCCTACGCTCCGCGGCTCGGCCCACCGCGATCCGTCCGCCGTCGGCCGGGATCCCCCGTCAGCTCCTCGCGCCGAAGTGGGCGACGAGGGTGTCGACCCAGGCGGACAGGTGGCGCTCGCCGCGAGCCGCGGTGGCGGAGGTGGGGTCGCCGAGCACGCCGTTCGCCGCGAGGCTCGCGGTGCCGTCGCGGAACAGCCGTTCGGCGGCCGCGGCGTCGAACGGCTCGACGAAACCGGGCTCGGCGGCCTCCATCCGCACGAGCTCGGGATGCAGCGCGAGCATGATCGACGTCTCCCACTCGCCCGCGTGGGCGCCGCTCGCCTCGGGCGGGATGCCGTCGAGCGCCGACACGAGCGCGAACACGTCGAGGAACGCCTCGAGGTCGCTGAACGGGACGAACTCGGTCGCGCCGATCCGCCCGCCGACCTCGGCCGAGAGTCGCGCGAGGGGTGCGAAGTTGCCGCCGTGGCCGGAGAGCACGAAGACCCGCCGGATGCCGTGGGCGCCGAGGCTCTCGACGCACGCGCGCACCTGCTCCTGGAACGTGCGCTCGGTGATCGAGAGGGTGCCCGGGAAGGAGGCGTGGTGGGTCGAGACGCCGAGGGGCAGGGTCGGTCCGAGCAGCAGGTGCGGCATCCGCTCGGCGACCCGGCGTGACGTCTCGGTCGCGATGAGGGCGTCGGTCGCGAGGGGGAGGTGCGGGCCGTGCTGCTCGATCGCCCCGACCGCGATCACGGCGGAGGTGCGGCCCTCGGCCACCGCGCGCTCGACGTCCGGCCACGTCATCGTGGAGAGGGTCGTCATCCCATGACGTCCATCTCGGTCCAGATGCGCTCGGACCGCCGGATCGCGTTCCTGGTGTGCTCCGGGTCGAGCAGGCCGAGCTCGGTGCAGATCGCATTGGCGACGACGATCGCCGGGGCGAGCGTGGGGAAGTAGGCGCCGCCCTCGGACGGCACGGTGAGCACGTGCGTCGCGGGGCGCGTGAGCTCGGTGCTCGGGTGGTCGGAGACCACGACGACCGTCGCGCCCCGGGACCGCGCGGCCTTCGCGGCGCGCTTCATGCCCTCGTAGAGCCGCCAGAAGTCGAAGACGACGACGACGTCGCCCTCGGTCAGCCGGGCGATCGCGTTCGAGAGGGTGCCGGGCTCGGAGAGGTGCGCGGCGGGGTAGCCCGCGAGCGAGCAGTTGCTCGCGAAGATGTGGGCGACCGCGGCGAAGCTGCCCCCGCCGATCGCGAGACGCGTGCCGGCCGAGGCGAGCGCGGCGACGACGGACGAGCAGACGCCCGCGTCGACGTCGAGCAGTCCGAGCGCGCGGCGGTCGGCCTCGATCGAGCGCTCGACCGGTCCCGACGCCGCGTCGCCCGAGTGGCGGTCGGCGATCTCGACGAGGGTCAGGCTCTTGAGGTAGCGGGCGCGCAGTTCCTCCTGCAGTCCGGGCCAGCCCGTGAACCCGAGACCCTGCGCGATGCGGGTGACGTTCGACGCGTCGATGCCGGCGAGCTCGGCGACCTGCGCGGCGCTCGAGTACGACGCGCGGTCGGGCTGCGACACGAGCGTGCGCAGCAGGTGCACGCCCGCGCGCGTCGTGCCCCGCGCCTCGAGCTCGCGCGTCCACAGCTCGACCGACATGGCTCGAACGCTAGTGCAGTGAATCCTGAAATTGCAATGGATCGCCGGAAAGCTTGAATCCCGGGTCGATCGGTCGTAGGGTCGCGTCCCATGACCCCACCCCTCCGGATCGGCGTCGTCGTCTTCCCCGACATGACGCTGCTCGACGCGACCGGCCCGCTCCAGGTGTTCGCCGCCATCCCGGTGTTCGCCCCCGCCCCGGGTGTCGAGCTCCACGTGATCGGCGCGACCCTCGAGCCCGTGCCGACCGACGCCGTGCTGACCGTCGCGCCGACGACGACGTTCGCCGACTGCCCGCCGCTCGACATCCTCTGCGTGCCCGGGGGACCGGGCGTCGACGCGATCCTCGACGATCCCGCGACGATCGACTTCGTGCGCCGGCAGGGCGCGGGCGCGCGGTGGATCACCTCCGTGTGCACGGGAGCCCTCGTGCTCGGCGCCGCCGGGCTGCTCGACGGCTACCGCGCCGCGACTCACTGGGCGGCGATGGGGTTCCTCGAGGACTTCGGCGCCGTCCCGACCGACGAGCGCGTCGTGATCGACCGCGACCGGGTGACGGGCGGTGGCGTGA
This sequence comes from Actinomycetes bacterium, assembly GCA_023457615.1. GTDB lineage: Bacteria > Actinomycetota > Actinomycetes > Actinomycetales > Microbacteriaceae > Pseudolysinimonas_A. Next base: position 6,545 of record JAEWKY010000141.1, read on the forward strand.
CCGCGGGGCTCGACTTCGCGCTGACCCTCGTCGCCGAGCTCCTCGGCCGCGCGGTGGCCGAGGCGATCCAGCTGCGCATCGAGTACCTCCCGGAGCCGCCCTTCGCCGCGGGCTCCCCGCGCACCGCCCCGCCCGAGGTCGTCGCCGACTACCGGCAGCTGACCGTGCCGATGCAGACGCGGCGCCGGGATGCCGTCGCCCGCGCCGTCGCACTCCTCGCGCACCGATGAGACTCGCCACCACGACCGTCGGCGACGGACCGAGGACGGCCGCGCTGCTGCACGGCATCTCGGGCGACGGCGGCACCTGGTTCGAGTTCGCGCCGTGGCTGGCATCCCTCGGCTACACGGTGACGCTCGTCGACCAGCGCGGCCACGGTCATAGCGACCGGGCGGCGAGCTACCTCACCCACGAGCTCGCGGACGACCTCGTGGAGACCCTCCCGGCGGGGATGGACGTCATCCTCGGGCACTCGCTCGGCGGTCGGTCGCTGCTGCTCGCGGTGGAGCGGCTGCGCCCCGCGCGGGCGGTGTACCTCGATCCGGCGTGGGAGGTGCCCGACGACCTCGTGCTCGAACGCCCGCTCCGACCCGACGGATCGGACCTCGACGTCGACGAGCTCGCGGCCGTGCTGCCGCCGCAGTACTCGCGGGCCCACCGGGAGAACTCGCACCGCGCGCTCGCCCTGTTCGATCGGGCCTGGCTCGCGTCGCGGCCGCATCTGCCCGACCTCGACCCGCCGATGCCGCCCGCCGTGCCGTCGCTCGTCGTCGTCGCCGACCCCTCGGTCGTGACGCCGCCCCCGCTCGCCGCGCGGCTGCGCGCGGGCGGCTACGAGGTGCGCATCGTCGAGGGCGGTCACCACGATCTGCACATCGTGAACCTCGAGCAGACGAAGGATGCCCTCGCCGGCTGGGTCTGACGCGTGCGGGCTCACCCGGTCTCGACCGCGCGGGCCTGCCGCAGCCAGTCGCGGATGACGGTCTCGTCGACGTCCTCGGTCGTCTGCAGCTTCACCGACGCGAGCTCGAACGACCCGCTCGGCGCGAGCCGCCCGGTCGGATCGACGATCCGCTGCCCGAGGAAGAACAGCAGGGCGACGTCCTTCGTGTTGATCTTCACGCCGACGCTCGGCTTGTCGCCGAACGACCACACCGCGATTCCCTGGTACATGCGCGACGGCACACCGGGCAGCTCGCTCTCGACGAGCGTGCGCAGCATCTGCGCCACCGGGCCGGCGAGCGGCGCCGCTCCGGCGAGGTACTCGTCGATCGTGGCGGCGGCCATCAGGCGTCCCGGCCGAGGAGGAACCGCACGACGTGCGGCCGCAGGGCGGCGGGGGAGACCTGGTGCGTCTGGCCCGCGAGCACCGCGTGCTCGGCGCCGGGGATGAGCTCGGCGATCCGCGCCTGCGCGGCGAGCATCTCGGGCGCGCCCTTGCTGCCGCACAGCGCGAGCGTCGGCACCGCGACGCGGGCGAGCTCGTCGGCGGGTGGCTCGAACGTGGCGCCCATCACCGCGGCGTCATGGCGCAGGGTCGGGGCGACGGCGAGGAGCTTCGTCCACTCCTTCGCAGCCATGACGCGCATCATGAGCGGCACGAACCGCGGGGCGCCGATCATGTCGACCATGAAGTACGAGATGGCCTTGCCGTTCGCGCCCGCCTCGATGAGCCGGTCGAGATCGCCGTGGTAGTCCTTGGTCGACCCGTCCCTGTTCGTGCGCAGCCCCACCCACGGAGCCTCGTAGCCGATGAGCCTGCGCATCGGCACGCCCGCGGCGGCCGCCCGGTAGGCGAGGCCCGCGCCCGAGGACTGCCCCAGGACGAAGGCGTCGCCGCCGACCGCGTCGATCACGGCTCGCAGGTCGTCGAACTCGCGTTCGGGGGCGTAGGGGAGGGTGTCGCCGCTCTCCCCGCGCCCGCGCCGGTCGTAGATCACGACCGTGAAGGCGCTCTGCAGCGCCGTCGACACGTCGCGCGCCGGCCCGAACTCGCGGTAGCAGAACGCGCCGTCGACGAGCACGAGCACGGGACCCGTGCCGGTGCGCTCGAAGGCGATGCGGGTGCCGTCGGCACTCGTGGCCCACTCGGTGCGGGCGGGGTCGGCGGTCACTTCGATCCCTCCAGGACGGTGTCGATCTTCTCGAACGACGACATCCAGCCGTCGCGGGTGAGGTCGCGGAACTCGGGCGTGAACGGACCCTGGTGCAGCGTCATCCTGGTCGTGTCGCCGTGGTCGTGCAGCCAGATGCGCAGCGTGATGTCGGTCAGGGTGCCGACCTCGGCCTCGGCGGAGGCGAGCCCCTCGAGGTACTCCGGCGGGATGACGACCGTGAGACGCGCGCGGAAGGGGAAGCGGTCGGCGCTCCCGTCGTCGACCATGTCGAGCTCCCAGCGCCCGCCGACGTGCGGCTCGACGATGACGGAGGCGGCATCGACGTGCACGCCGACCGGGCCGAACCACTGCGCGAGCAGGGCGGGCTCGGTGAGGAACCGCCAGACGACGTCGCGCGGCGCGGCGAAGGCGCGGGTGATGAAGACGTCGGTGTCGGCGACGACGGGGACGTCGGGGATCGGGGACTCGGTCATGCGTGCTCTTCCTTGTGGTCGTCGGCGGAGGCGTTCTCCGCGGTCAGGTACTCGGCCAGCGCGGCGTCGAGCCGGTCGAAGCTGTCGTTCCAGAACCTCGTGTAGCGCTGCATCCACTCGGTCGCCTCGCGGAGCGGCTCCGCCTCGAGGTGGCTGAACCGTGCGGTCGCGACCCGGCTGCGCGAGATGAGTCCCGCGCCCTCGAGCACCTTGAGGTGCTTCGAGACCGCCGGCTGGCTCATCGCGAACGGCTCGGCGAGCTCCGCGACGCTCGCGTCGCCCGCCGACAGCCGTCCGAGGATGGCGCGGCGCGTCGGGTCGGCGAGGGCCGCGAACACGGCGCTGAGTCGTGCGTCCTCGACCATCGTGGGCGGCATCCATAACCTCCTGGTTTTGATAACCATAGAGTTATGGATGCGTGGGTGTCAACCCGTCAGCCAGCCGCGAAGCGCGAGAGGAACTCGCGGGTGCGCGGCTCGCGCGGGGCCCCGAAGACCTCCGCGGGACTGCCCTGCTCGACGATCACGCCGCCGTCGAGGAAGAGCACGCGGTGCGCGACGTCCCGGGCGAACGCCATCTCGTGCGTCGCCATGAGGATCGTCGCGCCCTCGGCCGCGAGCTCGCGCACGAGCTCGAGCACCTCGGCGACGAGCAGCGGATCGAGCGCCGAGGTGATCTCGTCGAGGAGCAGCACCTCGGGCTCGGTCGCGACGGCGCGCACGATCGCGGCGCGCTGCTGCTGCCCTCCGGAGAGGCGGTCCGGATGCTCGCGCGCCTTGTCGGCGAGCCCGATGCGCTCGAGCAGCGCCATGCCGCGCTCCTCCGCCTCCCGGCGCGGCGTGCCGTGCACCTTGCGCGCCGCGAGCGTCACGTTGTCGAGCACCGAGAGGTGCGGGAACAGGTTGAGGTGCTGGAAGACGACGCCGAACCGCCCCCGCACCCGGTCGGGGTTGACGCGCGGGTCGGAGATGTCCTCGTCGCGCAGCAGGATGCGGCCGTCGTCGATCGGCTCGAGCAGGTTGATCGTCTTGAGGAGCGTCGACTTGCCCGACCCGGACGGGCCGATGAGCGCGACCACCTCGTGCTCGGCGAGCTCGAGGTCGATGCCGGCGAGCACCGCGGTGTCGCCGAACGACTTGCGCACGCCCTCGACGCGCAGGACGGTGGTCATACGATCGCCCCCATCTGCTCGCGGCGCCGCAGCCGGGCGCTGATCCAGTCGGTGAGGCGGATGGTGGGGATCGCGAGGAGCACGAAGAGCACGGCGGCCACGATGTACGGCGTGTGCTCGGCGAACTTCGCGGTCTCGATCTGGGCGCCGCGGACGGCATCCACCACGCCGAGGATCGAGACGAGCCCCACGTCCTTCTGCATCGCGACGAAGTCGTTCATGAGCGGGGGAGCTTGCCGCCGGATCGCCTGGGGCAGCACGACCATCCGCAGGGTCTGCCCGTGCGTGAGGCCGAGCGCGCGGGCGCCCATCCGCTGCGACGGATGCACGCCCTCGATGCCCGCCCGGATGACCTCGGACACGTAGGCGGAGTAGGTGACGATGAGCGCGATCGTGCCGAGCAGCTCGGTCGAGATGCGGGTCTGCAGGAGTCCCGGGATGCCGAACCCGATGACGTAGATGACGATGATGAGCGGGATGCCGCGGAACACGTCGGTGTACGCCGTCGCGAGCACCCGCAGCGGGAAGAAGACGGGACCGCGCAGGGTGCGCAGGAAGGCCAGGAGGGTCGACAGCACCGCGACGCCGACGACGGCGAAGGCGAGGATGCGGAGGTTCACGAGGAACCCCTCCGCGACCCTCGGGAACGCGGCGATCGCCGTGTCGACGTCGAAGAACCGCTCCTGCACGAGCGCCCAGCCGGGGGTGTTCACGACGAAGACCCAGACGAGCACGCCGAAGACGAGCGTGCTCGCGGCGCCGATGAGCACCGACGACACGGACTGCCGACGACGGAAGG
>JAEWKY010000142.1 GCA_023457615.1 Actinomycetes bacterium
CGCACGACCCGGCCGCCCGCGAGCCGCGCGCGGATCGACAGGTCGAGCCCGGCATCCACGGTCGGCAGGCCGCGGTCCGGCCCGCCGAGCAGGTCCCAGGTCGAGCGGCGGACGAGCATCCCGGGCAGCACGACCCCGAGCACGTCGTTCTCGACGTCGTGCTGCGACTGGTCGAGCTCGTCGTCGGCGAGGGGGACCGTCGTGCCGTAGCGCGTCACGCTCTCCCCGAACGAGCGCAGCATCGCCCGGTCGTCGGGGTCGACGAGCTTCGGCCCGGCGACGACGACGGACGGCGCGATCTCGACCGCGGCCAGCAGGCGTGCGAGCGCGTCCGGCTCCGGCTCGGCGTCTCCCGGGAGCAGCCAGAGCCACTCGTCGCCGCCCGCCGCGGGCAGTCCGGCGACGACGGAGGCGAGGGATGCCCCCGCGGCGACCACGAGGACGTGATCCGGGGGCCGCACCTGGCGTTCGAGGGCGTGCTCGGCCGCGGTGCCGCCCTCACGGGCGACGAGGATCGCGGTCACCCCGGGCATCGTGTTCGAGGCTAAGCGCGACGTCGTCCTCCGGGGCGGGGCGACACCCTGAAAACGCTATTCGCCTCGACGCCGCGAGGGGGCGCTGGACCGCGTCGTCCTCAGGCGGAACGCGAGCGGCGGAGGCGGCGACGCTCGCGCTCGGAGAGCCCGCCCCAGATGCCGAACCGCTCGTCGTTCTGCAGCGCGTACTCGAGGCACTCGGCCTTCACCTCGCACGTCGTGCAGATGCGCTTGGCGTCGCGCGTCGAGCCGCCCTTCTCGGGGAAGAACGCCTCGGGGTCGGTCTGCGCGCACAGCGCGTCGATCTGCCAGGAGAGCGGGTTGTCGTCGTCGACGGTCTGCGGACGCAGGCCCGGGATGCCGAGCCGCACCGGGTCGACGAACCAGTCGCTCGGGACGTTCGGCGTGTAGCCGCCGGGGGCCGCCTGACGGTCCGGCTCCTGCAGGCTCTGCCGAGCCGGCTCGTTCCGCGTCATGTTCCCTGTCCCCTTCATCGGCACCGCGCCACCCCGCCGGGCGCTTGCCTAATTACACCGGTGTCATTCCCCTCACGTCAAGTCGCGGAATGATAGGTCGCCGGGGCGGGGCGACGCGGGCGCGACGCGCCGGGTGGTCCGGGGACGGGAAACCGGCCTAGGTGGTTGAGGCCGCCTGGCGGGCGGCCCACGCGCTCGCGACCATCTCGTCGAGGGTGTGCCGCATCCGCCAGTCCAGGTCGCGCGCGGCGCGCTCGCCGTTCGCGACGACGCGGGGCGGGTCGCCGGGTCGCCGCGGTCCCCGCTCCGGCTCGAACGGGAGGCCCGTGACGCGCGCGACCGCGGCCAGGATCTCGGCGACCGACGATCCCTCGCCGCTGCCGAGGTTGTACGCGGCCTCGAGCGGCTCGCCCGCATCCAGGCGTCGCGCCGCGGTGACGTGCGCCCGCGCGACGTCCGTCACGTGCACGTAGTCGCGCACCGCGGTGCCGTCGGGGGTCGGGTAGTCGGTGCCGTGGATCGTGGGCGTGCGACCCTCGGCGAGGGCCTCGAAGACGAGCGGGAACAGGTTGTGCGGGCTCGTGTCGCGGATCGACGGATCGCCCGATCCGACGACGTTGAAATAGCGCAGCGACGTGTGGCGCAGGCCCGCGGCGATCTCCTGATCGCGGAGCAGCCACTCGCCGATGAGCTTCGACTCGCCGTAGGGCGACGTGGGGGCGCGGGGGGTGTCCTCGGTGACGAGGTCGACGTCGGGGGCGCCGTACACCGCGGCGCTCGAGGAGAAGACGATCCTGTCGACGCCCCGGTCCTGCATCGCGGCGAGCAGCACGGTCGTGCCGTCGACGTTCTGCTCGTAGGTGAACAGCGGCCGTTGCACCGAGACGCCCGCGTACTTGAAGCCGGCGACGTGCACGACGCCCGTGACGTCGTGCTCGTCGATCACGCGCTCGAGGAGCGATCCGTCGAGGATCGTGCCGCGCGTGAACGCGACGTGCCCGGGCAGGAACCCGAGCTCACCGGTCGAGAGGTCGTCGAGCACGACCACCCGGAGGTCGGCCGCGAGGAGCTCGCGGACGACGTGGGCGCCGATGTAGCCGGCGCCGCCGGTCACGAGCCAGGTCACGCCTCCAGGGTAGAGGCCGGGCAGCGCGGCGCGCGGCGGTAGCCGTCGCGCACGGCGGTGCGGATCGTCGCCGCGGTCGCGACGGCGGCGAGGGACACGAGGAGGATCAGCAGCATCATGGCAGCAACGCTACGAATTGCGGATTCCCGCCACCAGTGGCATGATCGCCGTAGTTCGTCGAGAAACTGCCAGGAGGTCCGGATGCTGCGCAAGGTCGTCTGTCTCGTGCTCCCGGGCACCGCCCCGTTCGAGTTCGGCGTCGTGTGCGAGGTCTTCGGCATCGACCGGTCCGCCACCGGGGGGCCGTCGTTCGAGTACCACATCGCCACGGCCGACCCCGGTCCCGTGCCGCTCAGCCTCGGATTCCCGCTCCACGTGCCGAACGACCTCTCGATCGCGGCCGACGCCGACCTCATCGCCGTGCCCGCGCACATGATCGGCACCGAGGTGGTCGACGAGCGGTATCTCGAGGTCATCCGGGCGGCCGTCGCCCGCGGGGCCTGGGTCATGAGCGTCTGCAGCGGGGCCTTCGCCCTCGCCCAGGCGGGCGTGCTCGAGGGCCGCCGCGCGACGACCCACTGGATGCACACCGACCGCCTCGCGCGCCGCTTCCCGGGCATCGAGGTCGACCCCGACGTGCTCTTCGTGCAGGACGGCACGATCGTCACGAGCGCCGGCACCGCGTCCGGCATCGATGCGGCCCTGCACATCGTGCGCGTCGAGCACGGCGCCGCCGCCGCGAACGTCATCGCCCGCCGCATGGTCGTGCCGCCGCAGCGCGACGGCGGGCAGGCCCAGTACATCCCGACCCCCATCCCGGAGCGCCGCGCCGACTCGTTCGCCGAGGTCACCGACTGGATGCTGCAGAACCTCGACCAGGACCTCACCGTCGACCAGCTCGCGCGCAGGGCGCTCATGTCGTCGCGCACGTTCGCGCGCCGCTTCCGCGCCGATCTCGGCACGACGCCGGCCGCGTGGCTCAACCGCCAGCGCATCCTGCGGGCGCAGCAGCTGCTCGAGCAGACCGACGAGGGGCTCGAGCCGATCGCCCGGCTCGCCGGCTTCGGCACCGCGGCCGTCATGCGGCACCACTTCCTCAAGGTGCTGCAGACCACCCCGACGGCCTACCGGCGCACGTTCTCCTGCCGCCTCGACGAGGCGATGGCGGGTTAGCCGGCCGTCGCCACCACGGTCGTCCCCGCGGCCCGGATCGTCTCGACCCCGTCGACGACCGCGCCCGCGCGGACCGCGCCGAGCACGGCATCCCCCACCGTCGCCTCGCCGTCGAGCACGAGCACGAGCGCGGGCGCCTCGACGGACACCGACGCCCCCGGCGCGAGCACCCGCAACCGGAACCCCGCCCCGGCGGGCGCGAAGTCGCTCACGCCGTCGCTCACGGCCGGGATCACCCGGGGCTCGGGCAGCGCGCGGAAGTCGAGCACGCCCAGGAGCTCGGGCACGTCGACGTGCTTCGGCGTGAGCCCGCCGCGCAGCACGTTGTCGGACGGTCCCATGAGCTCGATGGCGAGCCCGCGCTGGTAGGCGTGGATGTTGCCCGGCGGGAGGTAGAGCGCCTCGCCCCGACGCAGCACGACGGTGTGCAGCAGGAGCGCGATGGCGATGCCCGGATCGCCCGGGCACTGCCGGGCGAGGTCGCGCACGGTCGCCCACGACTCCCCCGCGCCGTCGACGGAGGCCGCGACGAGGGCGTCGAGCTCGGCCGACACGTCGGTCGTGAGCAGCCGCTCGACCACGGGACGCAGGTCGGCCTCGGAGCGCAGGTCGGGCAGCAGCCCGGGAGCGGCGGTGTCGAGGTCGGTACGCGTCTCGGCGACCGGGCGGAACCCGCTGAGCGCCCGGAACTCGTCGCTCAGCGCGTAGACGAGCTCGGGCTTCGCGAACGGGTCCTTGTAGTTGCGGGCGGGGTCGTCGCGCGGGATGCCCGCCGCGTCCTCGCGCGCGAAGCCCTCCCGCGCCCGCGCGGTGGTCGGATGCGCCTGGAGCGACAGCGTCGACCCGGCGGCGAGCAGCTTGAGCAGGAACGGCAGCTCGCCCGTCGTCTCGCGCAGGTCGCCGCCCCCGACGAGGCGGGCGGGCGAGCCCGGATGGGTGCCGAGCCAGAGCTCCGCCTCGGGCCGCCCGGTCGGCGCGCGACCGAGGAGCTCGGGCAGCAGCGTCGACGATCCCCAGGAGTAATCCCGGGGCTCATTGGTGATCTCCACGAACATCCGGCCCGCACATCCCCTCGGCTGTTGCACCAAAGTACCAATCCCCTCGACGTCTCGCGGATCGCGTCCGTAGGCTCCCGGCATGTCCTTCACCGCCCTGTCCAGCGACTTCTACGGTTTCGCGAACGGCCTCGCCGACCGCGAGAAGGAGGTGCTCGCGAACCTGCGGAGCTTCCTCGAGACCGAGGTCAGGCCGATCGTCACCGATCACTGGGCGAGGGCCGAGTGGCTGCCGCAGAGCGTCGTGAAGGGCCTCGCCGACCTCGGGCTGTTCGGGATGCCGTGGGAGGAGACCCGTCCGTTCGAGAACTCCGCGGTCTTCCGCGGGTGGGTCGCGCTCGAGCTCGCGCGGGTCGACGCGTCGGTCGCGACCCTCGTCGGCATGCAGAACGGGCTCGTGATGGGCGCCGTCGGCGTCGCCGGATCCGCCGAGCAGCGCGCCGAGTGGCTGCCGAAGTTCGCCTCGGCCGAGTGGCTGGGCTGCTTCGCCCTCACCGAGCCGCTCTCCGGCTCCGACTCGGCGCAGGGGCTGCGCACGGTCGCCGAGCGCGACGGCGACGACTGGGTGATCTCGGGGTCGAAGCGGTGGATCGGCAACGGCACCGTGGCCTCGCACGCGATCGTCTGGGCGAAGAGCGCCGAGGACGGCCAGGTGAAGGGCTTCCTCGTGCCGACCGACACCCCCGGCTGGACCGCGACGAAGATCGAGAACAAGCAGGCGCTGCGCATCGTGCAGAACGCCGACATCACGCTCGACAAGGTGCGCGTGCCCGAGGCGAACCGCCTGCAGAACGGCAACTCGTTCCGCGACACCGCGGCCGTGCTGCGCCTCACGCGCGCCGAGGTGGCCTGGGCCGCCGTCGGCAACTCGATCGGCGCCTACGAGGGCGCCGTGAAGTACGGGGCGGAGCGCATGCAATTCGGCAAGACGATCGACGGGCACCAGCTCATCCAGGAGCACTACGCCAAGATGCTCGGCAACATCACGTCGTCGATCGCGCTCTGCACGCGCGTCTCGGCGATGCTCGACGAGGGCACCCAGAAGGACGAGCACGCCGCCCTCGCGAAGGAGTTCACGGCGTCGAGGATGCGCGAGACCGTCGCGTGGGCGCGCGAGTCGATGGGCGGCAACGGCATCGTGCTCGACTACGACGTCGTGCGGCACTTCGCCGATGCCGAGGCGATCTACTCCTACGAGGGCACGCGCGAGATGAACGCCCTCATCGTCGGCCGCGCGATCACCGGCAAGGCGGCCTTCGTCTGACGTCCGGGCACGCGCTGCGCGGAAGGCGGCCCGGTAGCCTGAGGGCATGACGCCCGCGAGCCCGTATCGCCTGTTCCTGGCGACCTTCGGGTTCTTCACGCTCGCGGCGGGCGACTTCTGGCGCTACCTGCTGACCTGGTGGGGATGGGGCGCGATCGTCGTCGTCTTCCTCACGCTCGCGGTCGTCGAGCTCGTGCGCAGCCGCCTCGACGTGCGGCGGCTGCCGCTGCTGCTGCTCGTGACGCTCGTGCTCATGGCGCTGTCGATCGCGTGGTCGGCCTATCGCGTCGAGAGCGTGCTCGGGGTCGTGCTCACGCTCGCCGCGACCGCCTACGGCGTCTTCCTCGCGACGTGCTTCACCTGGGCGGAGCTCGTCGACGCCCTCACGCGCGCGATGCGCACCGCGCTCGGCCTCTCGCTGCTCTTCGAGCTCGTCGTCTCCCTGATCGTCCGCGCCCCCGTGCTGCCGCTCTTCGTCGACTACTCCGGCGTCGACAAGATCCCGAACGCCTTCTACTGGTCGCGCGACCTGCTCCTCGAAGGCGGCCGGATCCAGGGCATCGTGGGCAACGCCAACATCCTCGCGATGATCGCCCTGCTCGCCCTCGTCGCGGGCATCGCGCGCCGGATCGCCGGCCGCGGGACGCTCCTCGGCTTCGTCGCCTGGACCGCCGTCGCGGTCGGCGTGCTCGCCCTGACCCGCTCGACGACGATCCTCGTCGCCGCGGTCGCGGTCGCGGTCGTCGTGCTCCTCGCCTGGTTCGCCCGGCGCGGCTCCGGGGCCCGCCGCGTCGCCACCGCGGTCGGGCTCGTCGTCGGCTCCGTCGCGGTGGCCGCGCTCGCGGTCGTCTTCCGTGCCCCGCTGCTCGCCCTCGCGGGGCGCAGCAGCGATCTCACCAACCGCCTCGACATCTGGGCGTCGGTGACCGAGCTCGCCGCCGAGCGCCCGGTCGCCGGCTGGGGCTGGATCTCCTACTGGGCGCCGTGGGTCGCGCCGTTCGACGACCTCGCCGTCATCAAGGGGGTCACCTACCTCCAGGCGCACAACGCGTGGCTCGACGTGTTCCTGCAGCTCGGCATCCTGGGGCTCGTCGTCGTGGGGCTGTTCGTGCTCACGACGCTCCTGCGGTCGTGGGTCTACGCGATGGACGGCCCGCGCGAGACCGCGCTGCTGCCGTTCGCCCTGCTCGCGGCGCTGCTCGTGCAGAGCCTCGCCGAGAGCCGGCTCCTCATCGAGATCGGCTGGGCGCTGCTCGTGATCGTGAGCATCCGCACGGCGACGCACCGCTGGGAGCGCCGATGAGGCCGGAGGCCGGATGATCGCCGCGGCGGCGGAGCTGCTCCGCCAGCCCCGCACGACGGCGGCGCTCACGACCGCCGGGGCGGGACTCGTGCTCATCGCCTTCACGGCGCAGCAGGTGACCGGCTGGGCGGGCTACGTCGCGGCGCTCGTCGTGCTCTCGGGCCTGCTGCTCCTGTCGCTCCTCGCACGCCGCGACGAGATCGACTGGCACTGGGCGACGCTGCCGATCACCCTCCTGGCCTACCTCGCCTGGGTCGGGATGTCGGGGTTCTGGAGCCAGTACCAGCGCGTCACGCTCGCCTCGTTCGGCTATCTGCTCCTCGTCACGTTCATCGGCATCTACATCGGGCTCTCGCGGGACACGATCCAGATCATCCGCAGCTTCGGCGACGTGCTGCGCGCCGTCCTGCTGGTCTCGCTCGTGCTCGAGGTGCTCTCCGGCATCGTCTTCGACGCCCCGCTGACCGCGCTCAACATCGGGGGCGAGCTCGCGTACGGCGGACCGATCTCGGGCCTCGTGAGCGATCGCAACCAGCTCGGGCTGCTCGCCGCGATCGGGGCGGCGACGTTCGCGATCGAGTGGCGCACGAAGGCGATCCCCCGGCGCGTCGCGATCCCCTCGCTCGCCCTCGCGGCCGGCACGATGGCGTTCACGCGCTCGCCCGTCGTCGCGATGGTCGCGGTCGTGCTCCTGGCCGCGGCGGCCGTGCTGTACGGCATCCGCCGGCTTCCCCCCGACCGCCGTCAGGTCGCCCAGTACGTCGTGCTCGCGCTGCTCGCGGTGGGGGCGGTGCTCGCCTGGGTGTTCCGGGTGCCGATCATCGGGCTCTTCAACGCGACGGGCGAGCTGCAGTTCCGCCTCGAGCTGTGGCAGAGCGTGCTGGTGTTCGTGCCGACGCATTGGCTCGAGGGCTGGGGCTGGATGGGCATCTGGAACCCCGCGATCCCGCCCTACGGCGTGCTCACCCCGACGGCCGGTCGCCCGCACGACACGGCGCTCAACGCGGTGGTCGACCTCTGGCTGCAGGTGGGCGCGGTGGGCGTCGTCATCTTCCTCGCGCTCGTCGGGTTCGCCTTCACGCGGTCGTGGCTCCTGGCCGGCCGCCGCCGCAGCGTCGTCTACACCTGGCCGGCGCTCGTGCTCGTCGCCCTCATCATCGTCTCGGTCGCCGAGAGCGCGATCCTCACCGAGGCCGGCTGGATGCTCTTCGTCATCTGCGCCGTCAAGGCGTCCGCCGAGCTGAGCTGGCGCAAGGCGCTCGGCGCGATCCCGCCGCCCGCCGACGACACGGGCGCCATCCGCCTGCCGAAGGTCTAGTCGTCCGGCGTCGTCGCAGGCTCGTGCGCCGCGGGCTCCGCCGCCGACGCGGACTCGTCCGCGCGCCGGGCGCGCCAGGCGAGCACCGCGAAGGTGGCCTGGCAGATCACCGACGCCGACTCGCCGAGCGCGAGCCCCCACGCGCCGCCCGCGGCGCCGAACGCCGCGGCGAGCGCCAGGATCGACGGCACCCCGACGGCCGCACCGACGAGCACGCTCACGAGGAACCGGCGCCGCTCGCCGAGCGCGATGAGCACGACGCGGCCGATCCCGGTGCCGAGCACGATGTTGAACGTCGCGACGCCGAACGCGAGCGCCGTGGTCTCGTCGATGCCGACCTCGTCGCCGAACAGCAGCGCGGACAGCGGCACGCCGAGGAGGGCGAAGGCCGCGAAGCCGACGGCGCCGAGCACGACGTGCGCGAGGAGGGCGAGACGCACCCGCGCTCCGAACACCGCCTCCCCCGCCTCGACCACCCAGCCCTGCAGGGCGTTGCCGAGCGCGGACGCGGAGTACTGCCCGACGCGGTAGAGCTTGTCGCCCGAGACGTAGGCGGCGGCCGCCGCGGGCAGCGCCGTCGCGCCGACGAACGCGACGGCGAGCGCGTTGTACGCCCCGCCGGAGAGCTCGATCGCGAGGGCGGAGCGGCCGTGGCGCAGGGTCTCCATCACCTCGCCGCGCCGCACGACGAACATCCGGCGCCGCCCGATCACGTGGGCCGCGTAGGCGGTGGCCGAGACGAGCGTGGCCACCATGAGCAGGATCGGGTAGCCGACGACCGAGCCCGTGGCGACGAGGAGCGCGGCGGCGGCCAGGGTCGCGACGAGGCGCGGCAGGATGTCGATGAGCACGATGAGCGAGGCGCGGCCGAGCCCCACCATGAACCACGACGGCGAGACCCCGAAGAGCGTGAGCGCGATCGCCATGAGCGCCGACTCGGCGAGGTGGGTCGGCGGCGCGATGAGCGCGGCGACCACGGCGGCGGTCGCGGCGGCCGGCAGCACGAGGAGGGCCCGGGGTACGAGGCTGCGGCGCAGGAGCTCGGGACGCTCGGCCGCGGGGGCGCGCGCGACCATCGTCGGGCCGACCGTGTTGTAGCCGAGAGCGACGACGAGACCGGCGAAGCCGCCGACCGACTGCCCGACGGCGATCGCGAGCCAGGCGTCCGCTCCGGCCAGCCTCGCGAGCACCGGGAGGAAGAGAAAGGGCGTGAGCAGCGAGAGGAAGGGGAGTCCCGCGAATGCGAGGATGCGGCTCATCACGGTCACAGCGTAGCCAGCACCTCGCCGGTCCCGGCTCAGTGACCGACTGACTACCATGGTCGGGTGCCGTTCGCTCACCCCACCGCCGACGTCGCCGACTCCGCGATCCTCGGAGAAGGCACGAAGATCTGGCATTACGCGCAGGTGCGGGAGGACGCCCGGCTGGGCGAGAACTGCATCGTCGGGCGTGGCGCCTACGTCGGCACGGGCGTCGAGCTCGGCGACAACTGCAAGGTGCAGAACTACGCCCTCGTCTACGAGCCCGCGAAGCTCGGCGACGGCGTCTTCATCGGTCCGGCCGTCGTGCTCACGAACGACCACTTCCCGCGCGCCATCAACGCCGACGGCTCGCTCAAGTCGGCCCACGACTGGGAGCCGGTCGGCGTCACGATCGGCGAGGGCGCCTCGATCGGCGCGAGCGCGACGTGCGTGGCGCCGGTCACGATCGGCCGCTGGGCGCTCGTCGGCTCGGGCGCCGTCGTCGTCAAGGACGTGCCGGACTTCGCGCTCGTCGTCGGCAGCCCGGCGCGACGCGTCGGCTGGGTCGGCAAGTTCGGCGTGCCGCTCGAGGCGGGCGCCGAGGGCGAATGGATCTGTCCCCAGACCGGAGAGCGCTACGTCGAGACCGACGGCGCTCTGAGAGAGGCGAACTCATGAACGACCTGATCCCCCCGGCGAAGCCGATCATCGGCGAAGACGAGATCGAGGCCGTGACGCGCGTCATGCGCAGCGGCATGGTCGCGCAGGGCCCCGAGGTCGCCGCCTTCGAGACCGAGTTCTCGGCGCACTTCACCGACGGCCTCCCGACGGTCGCCGTCAACTCGGGCACCGCGGGCCTCCACCTCGGGCTGCTCGCGGCGGGCGTCGGCGCAGGCGACGAGGTGATCGTGCCGTCGTTCACCTTCGCCGCGACCGGCAACTCCGTCGCGCTCACGGGCGGCACCCCGGTGTTCGCCGACATCGAGCCCGCGACCTTCACGCTCGACCCGGCCTCGGTCGAGGCGGCGATCACGCCGAAGACCAAGGGCATCATGCCCGTGCACCTCTACGGTCACCCGGCGCGCATGCGCGAGCTGCGCGCGATCGCCGACCGGCACGGCATCGCGCTCTACGAGGATGCCGCCCAGGCCCACGGGGCCGCCCTCGACGGCCGGAAGGTCGGCACGTTCGGCGACTTCGCGATGTTCTCGCTCTACCCCACGAAGAACATGACGAGCGGCGAGGGCGGCATGATCACGTGCGCGACCGACGCGATCGCCCGCACCGCCCGCCTGCTGCGCAACCAGGGCATGGAGAAGCAGTACGAGAACGAGCTCGTCGGCTTCAACGCGCGCATGACCGACATCCACGCCGCCATCGGCCGGGTGCAGCTCACCAAGGTCGACGCCTGGACCGCGACGCGGCAGAGCAACGCGGCGTTCCTCGACGCGAACCTCGCCGGGGTCGTCGTGCCGCCCGTCGCGGAGGGCGCCGTGCACGTGTACCACCAGTACACGATCCGAGTCGCCGAGGACCGCGACGGGTTCGCGCGCGCCCTGCGCGAGGAGCACCAGGTCGGCAACGGGGTCTACTACCCGATCCCGAACCACCGCCTCCCCTCCCTCGCGCCGTACGCGCCGGGACTCGACCTGCCCGAGACCGAGCGGGCGGCGCGCGAGGTCGTCTCGCTGCCCGTGCACCCCTCGCTCTCGCAGGGCGACCTCGAGCGCATCGTGGCGGCCGTGAACGCCGTGGCGAAGGCCGGCGCCTGATGACGCTCCGCGCGGGCCTCGTCGGCGTGGGCGTCATGGGACGCAACCACGCCCGCGTGCTCGGGATGCTGCAGGGCGTCGACTTCGTCGGCATCTCCGACCCGTCGCCGAACCTGCCCGACACGCTCGAGGGCCGACCCGTCGTACGCGAGCTCGACGAGCTCATCGCGCTCGGCATCGACTACGCCGTCGTCGCGGCCCCGACGGTCTTCCACATGGAGATCGGGCACCGGCTCGCCGAGGCGGGCATCCACGCGCTCATCGAGAAGCCCGTCGCCTCGACCGCGGAGGACTCGCGCACGCTGCGCGACCTGTTCGGCGCCAAGGGCCTCGTCGGCGGCGTCGGGCACATCGAGCGCTACAACCCCGCCCTCCAGGCCGCGCGCCAGCGCCTCGAGGACGGGATGCTCGGGGCGATCTACCAGATCGCGACGCGGCGGCAGGGGCCGTTCCCGGGCCGGATCGCCGACGTGGGCGTCATCAAGGACCTCGCCTCGCACGACATCGACCTCACGGCGTGGGTCGCGCAGCACGAGTTCGTCTCGGTCAACGCGCGCACCGCGCACCGCAGCGGTCGCCCGCACGAGGACATGGTGCTCGCCGTGGGCACCCTCGCCGACGGCACGATCACCTCGCACGTCGTGAACTGGCTCACGCCGTTCAAGGAGCGCGTGACGATCATCACGGGCGAGAAGGGCGTGCTCGTCGCGGACACCCTCAACGCGAACCTCACCTATTTCGAGAACGGCCGGATCGAGGTCGCGTGGGATCCGGGCGAGTTCCGCGGCGTCTCCGAGGGCGACTCGACCCGGTTCGCCCTCGACCGCAAGGAGCCGCTCCTCGCGGAGCACGAGGCGTTCCGCGACTCGGTGCTCGCGGGTGAGCCGCGCGGCATCGTGACGCTCGAGGAGGGCGCCCGCGTCGTCGAGATCGCCGAGCGGCTCGTCGCCGACGGCCTCGAGCGCCGCCTCTAGCCGACGGCCCCGTCACATGCCCCACGAGCTCACGACGCCGCGGCGACGGCGGACCGACAGGTGAACGTCCTCGACGCCCCCCGGCCGCGCCTCGATGCGCTCACGGGCCTGCGCTGGCTCGCCGCGTTCTGGGTGTTCGGGTACCACATGCAGGTCTTCGGGTCGCTCCCCGTGCCCTTCGACGTGCCCGTGCGGCTCGGCTTCCTCGGGGTCACGTTCTTCTTCGTGCTGTCGGGGTTCGTGCTCACCTGGTCGATGCGGTCCACCGTGCGCGTGAGCACCTTCTACGTGCGCCGGTTCGCGCGCATCTGGCCGGCCCACATGGTGGCGCTGCTCCTGGCCATCCCGGTGTTCTACACGCTGTCGTCCGACCCGGACCACAGCTGGGTGAAGACGGCGAGCGTGCCCATCCTGCTGCTCTCCGTCGTGCTGCTGCAGGGCTTCAGCCGCGCTCCCGAGATCCTGTTCTCGGGGAACCCCGCCGCGTGGACGCTCTCCTGCGAGGCGCTGTTCTACGCCCTCCACCCGGCGCTCGGCCGGCTGCTGAGCCGCGCGACCCGCCGGGGCGCGCTCACCGTCGCCGTGCTCACCATGGTCGTCGCGTTCGTCTACCGCGCCCTCACCTATCTCGGGACGGGCGAGTGGGCGTCCGACGTGCCGCTGCCGTTCGAGCGCATCCCGGAGTTCGTGCTCGGGATGGCGATCGCCTGGGCGTTCGCGCAGGGCTGGCGGCCGCGCATCCCGGTGTGGGTCGCCTGGATCGTCTTCGCCGGGACGATGCTCTGGCTCACGGTCGGCCCCGACCTGCGTCTCGGGATGCTCTCCGACCTCGCGGTGGCGTTCTGCAACGAGTTCGCGACGCTCGCCTGCGCGCTGCTCATCGTCGCGGTCGCCGGGGGCACCCTCCGCGGGCGCCGCAGCTGGCTCGAGCACCCGATCATGGTGCGCCTGGGCAACTGGTCGTACGCCTTCTACCTCGTGCACGCCACGGTCATGTACGCCGTGCTCAACCTGATCGGCGGCCAGCGGGGGCCGGGCGGCACCAACCTCCTGTGGGGCACGGGCATCTTCCTCGTCGCCCTCGCGCTCGCCGCCGCCATCCACCACTGGGTCGAGGCGCCCGCGGAGCGCGCCATCCGAGGCTGGAAGGATCGCCGCGACCGCGCGGCCGTCGGCGCATGACCCCGACCGAGCTCGACGAGGCCGCGCAGACCGGGCCGCGCCCCCCGCACGTGCTCTACGTCGCGTGGGGCTATCCGCCGTCGCGCGGGGCCGGGATGTACCGCGCCCTCGCGACCGCGAACGCCTTCGCCCGCGACGGCTGGCGCGTCACCGTGCTCACCGCGACGCGCGAGACGTTCGAGAGGCTCACGGGCAGCGACCCCGAGTCGGAGGCCTACATCGACCCGCGCATCCACGTCGTGCGCATCCCCTTCGACCCCGAGCTCGGCGAGACCGACCTGCGCGCCTGGTCGAGGGCGCGCGTCTACTCGCCGCTGCTCTGGAACTTCGTGCGCTGGCTGCTCTCCTGGCTGCCCTTCCCCGAGAGCGGCTACGGCGCCTGGAAGACGCCGCTCGTGCGGGCGACCGACGCGATCCACCGGGAGCATCCCGTCGACCTCGTGGTCGGGTCGGCGAACCCGAACGTCGACTTCGCCCCGGGACGCCGCCTGCGCCGCACCCACGGCGTGCCCTACGTGCTCGACCACCGCGACGCCTGGCACCTCGACGTCTACTCGGGGAGGCGCATCGGCGCGCGCTGGGGGCGGTCGAACCGGCTCGAGCGTCGGCTCATGGACGACGCGCAGGAGGCATGGTTCGTGAACGCGCCGATCCGCGACTGGCACGCCGCGGAGTACCCTCGCCGCGCCGAGCACTTCCACGTGGTCGCCAACGGGTACGACCCCGTCTTCCTCGAGCCCGCGCCCGCGCGCGTCGTCGACCCGGAGCGGGGCCTGACCTTCGGCTACCTGGGGACGATCTACGGCCCGATGCCGCTGCGGGAGACGCTCGAGGGATGGCGGCTCGCACGCGCCGAGTCGCCGATCGTCGCGAGATCGCGGCTCGTCTTCCGCGGCAGGCTCGGCCACTTCGCCGAGCCGGACGCCGCGACGGCGGCGCTGCTCGACGAGTACCGCGGCGACGAGGTCAGCCACCTCGGCCCGGTGAGCAAGAGCCAGGTCTCCGCGGTCTACGGCGGGTTCGACGCGCTGCTGCTCATCCTCGGCCGCAGCCGCTACGTCACGAGCGGGAAGGTCTTCGAGTACGCCGCGACCGGGTTGCCGATCGCGGCCCTGCACCACCCCGACACGGCGGCGACGAGCGCGCTGCGCGGGCATCCGCACCTCTTCCCCGTCGCCGAGCCCACGCCGCGACTCATCGCCGACGCGCTCATCGCGACCGCGCACGACGTCGTCTCCGCCGCGCCCGGGGAGGCGGAGCGCACGCGGCGCTGGGCGGAGCACCTCTCGCGCGACGCCCAGCTCCTGCCCCGGGTCGCCGCGCTGCGCGCGGCCGTCGCCCCCCTCGCCCGGAGGCCGCCATGACCCGCCGACGGCGCGTGGTGCTGCTGTTAGGATCGGGTTCGGAGGCCGCGCGCTCGGCG
>JAEWKY010000143.1 GCA_023457615.1 Actinomycetes bacterium
GCCGCCGACCGTGCCCCCGGTGCCGCGGCGCGCGTCGCCGACGCCGGACCGGTGACGCGCATCCCGATCCGGGGCGTGCGCAAGCACACGGCCGCGGCGATGGTGGCGAGCGCCTTCACCGCCCCGCACGTCACCGTCTTCCACACGATCGACGCGACGCCCGCCGTCGACCTCGCGGCGCGCCTCACCGTGTCGACCGGCACGAAAGTCAACCTGCTCGCGCTCGTCGCGCGCGCCGTCTGCGTGACGCTCGCCGCGCATCCGGAGCTCAACTCCCGCTGGGACGACGCGACGCAGGAGATCGTGCGCTACGGCTACGTCAACCTCGGCATCGCCGCCGCGACCGACCGCGGACTCGTCGTGCCGAACGTCAAGGCCGCCGACGAGCTGGGCGTCGTCGAACTCGCGACCGCGCTCGCCGAGCTCACGGCCGAGGCCCGCGGCGGCAAGGCGTCGCCCGAGCGGCTCGCGGGCGGCACCTTCACGATCACCAACATCGGCGTGTTCGGCGTCGAGGCGGGCACGCCGATCCTCAACCCCGGCGAGGCCGGGATCCTCGCGCTCGGGGCCGCACAGCGTCGGCCCTGGGAGTTCGAGGGCGGCATCGCGCTGCGTCAGGTGCTGACTCTGAGCCTCTCGTTCGACCATCGCGTCGTCGACGGCGCGCAGGGCTCGCGGTTCCTCGCCGAGCTCGGCGGGATGCTGTCGAATCCCGACGAGATCGCGCTGCTCGGCTCCTAGGGCGCGGGGGTCGGCGTCGGCCCGGCCGCCTCGGCGCCCTCGAGCGATCCCGTGGTCTTCGCGCCGTCGTCGCGGATGGTGCAGAGCAGCTCGCGGTCGCCGCTCGCCCAGCTCGCCGGGGTCGGGTAGTAGCCGCCGGTGAAGTAGGCCGAGTCGGCGTAGGCGACGCCGACGAACTCCGTGAAGACCTCGCCCTGGCAGAACTCGGTCAGCTGCGCCTCGAGCTCCACGTCGCCGGGGAACTCCGTGCCCGACACGAGCGAGCGCGCGAACACCTCGGAGTCGTGCGGTTCGGCGCAGTCGACGACCGGCACCGCCGTGACCTCGGCCGCGACGTCGTCGTCGTCGAGGCAGTCGCCGCCGACGATCTCGAAGATGCCCGGAGCGGCCGACGCCTGCGTGAACAGCCCGTCGATCGCACCGCATCCCGCGAGGACCGGCGCGACGAGCACCGCGCCGACGAGCGCGAGGATCCGACTGCGGGTGCGGGCCACGCGGTCAGCCTAGGGGACGGCGGGAGCGCTCAGCGGGAGCGGAGACGCCCGATGACCTCGTCGTGCAGGAGGCCGTTCGTCGCGACGACCGACAGGGTGTCGAGGGCGTTCTCCGTGCCGTCGGCGTCGGTGATGCGTCCGCCCGCCTCGCGCACGATCGGCACGAGCGCGGCGATGTCCCAGGGCTTCACGTCGAACTCGCCGGCGATCTCGAGAGCGCCCTCCGCGAGCAGCATGTACGACCAGAGATCGCCGTACGCGCGGGTGCGGTCCACCGCACGGCCGAGGTCGAGCAGCTGGTCGACGCGGCCGTACTGGTCCCAGTGCTTGAGGCTGTTGTACGAGAAGGATGCCGCCGCGAGGTCGTCGATGCCGCTCACCCGGAGCCGGCGCGGCTCACCGCCGTCGACCTGCAGCCACGCCCCCGACCCCGTCGCGGCGTACCAGCGGCGCCCGAGGGCGGGTGCGCTCACGACGCCCACCTGCGGCACCCCGTCGATCACGAGGGCGATGAGCGCCCCCCAGTTGGGCACGCCGCGCACGAAGTTGCTCGTGCCGTCGATGGGGTCGACGATCCACTGCCGGCTCGAGGAGCCGTGGGTGCCGAACTCCTCGCCGAGGATCGAGTCGCCGGGTCGAGCCTGCGCGAGATGCTCGCGGATGACCTTCTCGACGCGCGTGTCGGCATCCGTCACCTGCGAGCGGTCGGGCTTGAGCTGCACGTCGAGGTCTTGCGACCGGTAGCGGTCGATCGAGATGAGGTCGGCTTCGGCGGCGAGCACGAGCGCGACCGCGAGGTCGTCGGCGAGATCGAAGGTCACGAGACGAGCGTAGCCAGCAGACGCTGGAGGGAGTCGACGCGGGCCGCGGGGAGGCGCCCGTCCGCGACGGCCTCGTTGAGCTCGCAGTCGGGCGCGTCGGGCAGGTGGGTGCACCCGCGCGGGCACTCCTCGGCGACGGCCGCGAGGTCGGCGAACGACCTCAGGATGTTGGCCGTGTCGACGTGACCCAGGCCGAACGAGCGCACGCCGGGGGTGTCGATGATCCAGCCGCCGGTCGGCACCCGCAGCGAGACCGTCGACGACGACGTGTGGCGTCCGCGGCCGGTGACGGCGTTGACGACGCCGACGGCGCGATCGGTGCCGGGCACGAGGGCGTTCACGAGCGTCGACTTGCCGACGCCCGAGTGGCCGACGGCGACGGTCGTGTGGCCCCTCAGCAGCGGGGCGAGCTCGTCGAGCGGCCAGGCATCTTGCGCCGACCGCACGACGGGGATGTCGAGCGCGCTGAAGTTGCTCAGGAACGGGCCGGGGTCGGCGAGGTCGGTCTTCGTGATGACGAGGATCGGCGCGATGCCCGCGTCGTAGGCGGCGACGAGGTAGCGGTCGACGAGGCGCGGTCGCGGCTCGGGGTTCGCGGCCGCGACGACGACGAGCAGCTGGTCGGCGTTCGCGACGATGATGCGCTCGACGTCGTCGGTGTCGTCGGCGCTGCGGCGCAGCAGGGTCGTGCGGGGCTGGATGCGCACGATGCGCCCGAGGGAGCCCTCGTCACCGCTCGCGTCGCCCACGACATCCACGCGGTCGCCCGTGACGATCGCCTGCTTGCGCAGCTCCTTCGCCCGGGTCGCCGTGACGGTGCGCTCATCGTCGCCGTCCTCGTCGACGAGCACCGTATAGCGGCCCCGGTCGACGGAGAGCACACGGGCGTCGACGGCGTCGTCGTGCGCCGGCCGGGTCTTCGTGCGCGGCTTGGTGCCCTTGGAGTTGGGCCGCACGCGCACGTCCGACTCGTCCCAGGCCTCGAAGCCCTCGTCGTCGTCGTCCGGCGGCAGCCAGCTCATGCGAGGAGCGTCCGCCACATGCCGGGGAAGTCGGGGAGGGTCTTGCTCGTCGTCGCGACGTCGTCGATCACGACGCCCGGCACGACGAGTCCGAGCAGCGCGCCGGTCGTCGCCATCCGGTGGTCGGCGTACGACCGCCACGACGCGCCGCGCAGCTCGGCGGGCTCGACGAGCAGCCCGTCGTCGGTCTCGGTCACCCGCCCGCCGAGCGCGGTGAGCTCGGCCGCGAGGGCGGCGAGACGGTCGGTCTCGTGCCCGCGGAGGTGGCCGATGCCGGTGAGCCGCGACGGCGTCGTCGCGAGGGCGGCGAGGGCTGCGAACGTCGGTGCGAGCTCGCCGCCTTCGGAGAGGTCGAGGTCGACGCCCGCCCAGCGCGCGCCGCCCCGGTAGCCGGCGCCGCCGTCCACCTGCAGCTCGCCCTCGCTCGACAGGCTCGCCATCGCCCCGAACCGGGGGAGGAGGGTGCGGAACAGGTCGCCGACCTGAGTCGTGGTCGAGGGCCACCCGGTGATCGTCACCCGCCCGCCGGCGAGGAGCGCGGCGGCGAGGAACGGCCCCGCGTTGGAGAGGTCGGGCTCGATCGCGAGACCCCGGCCGAGGAGGGGACCCGGCTCGACGACCCACACGGTCGGCTCCGGGCTCGCGACGCTCACGCCGCGGCTCCTCAGCACGTCGAGCGTCATCTCGATGTGCGGCAGGCTCGGCAGGTGCTCGCCCTCGTGGCGCAGCACGAGCCCGTTGCGGAAGCGGGGCGCGGCGAGCAGCAGCCCCGAGACGAACTGGCTCGAGGCCGAGGCATCGATCGTCAGCTCGCCGCCGTCGACGGAGCCCGTGCCGCGGATCGTGAACGGCAGCCCGCCGCGGCCCCCGTCGTCGACGTCGACGCCGAGCGCGCGCAGCGACGCGATCGTCGTGTGCATCGGCCGCTTGCGCGCGTGCTCGTCGCCGTCGAGCGTCACGGCCCCCTCGGCGAGGGCGGCGACCGGCGGGATGAAGCGCATGACCGTGCCGGCGAGTCCCGCCTGCAGGTCGACGCCGCCGGTGAGCGGCCCGGGCGTGACGATCCAGGAGCCGTCCTCGTCGTCGCGGATGTCCGCGCCGAGGGCACGGAGGGCGTCGGACATGAGCGCCGTGTCGCGCGCGCGGAGCGGCGTGTGCAGCACCGAGGGCCGCTCGGCCAGGGCCGAGAGCACGAGCTCGCGGTTGGTGAGGCTCTTCGAGCCGGGGATCGTGAGGCGCGCATCCAGGGGACCGGTCGCCGTGGGCGCCGCCCACCCCTCGGAATACGTCGAAACACTCATCGGTTGTCCAGGGTATGCCCTCAGCGCTTCTGGAACGTCCGGTCGGCCTCGCCGCCGGCCTCCAGCGCGCGGTCGTAGACTCGACGGCGATGAGCGACCCCCAGCCGCCTGCCGAACTGCGCGAGCTGTTCGAGGACCAGGCTCTCCAGTACATGGACCAGCTGTACGCGGCGGCCCTGCGCATGACGCGCAACCCCGCGGATGCCGGCGACCTCGTGCAGGAGACCTACATGAAGGCGTACGCGGCCTTCCGGTCCTACGAGCAGGGCACGAACCTGAAGGCCTGGCTGTACCGCATCCTCACCAACACGTTCATCAACAGCTACCGCAAGAACCAGCGGGGGCCGTACCAGGGCGCGATCGACGACCTCGAGGACTGGCAGCTCGGCGGCGCCGAGTCGCTCACCCAGGGCCGCACGACGCGCTCCGCCGAGGCCGAGGCGATCGACCACCTGCCCGACAGCGACGTCAAGCAGGCGCTCCAGTCGATCCCCGAGGACTTCCGACTCGCCGTCTACCTCGCCGACGTCGAGGGCTTCTCCTACCAGGAGATCGCCGACATCATGAAGACCCCCGTCGGGACGGTGATGAGTCGGCTGCACCGTGGCCGCCGGCTGCTGCGCGACCTGCTCGCGGACTACGCGCGCGAGCGCGGCATCACCGTTCCCGCCCCCGCCACCAGGAGAGCGAAATGACCGACTGCGGCTGCGACAAGGCCAAAGCCGAGCTCGAGGAGTACCTCCACCGAGAGCTCTCGACGCAGGACTTCCAGGACATCACCGACCACCTCGAGAACTGCGAGGACTGCACGACCGAGCACCTCGTGGGGCTCACCCTCACGCTCAAGATGCAGAAGGCGTGCCAGGAGAAGGCCCCCGAGGAGCTGCGCGCGGCGATCCTCGCGCGCATCCAGTCGGTCTAGTCACCGCACCGCGGGTCTTACAGGCTCAGCGCCTTCGCGAGGAGCTCGGTCTGCTCGGCCGCCGAGCGCTTCGACGATCCGGTCGCCGTCGCGGCCGACGCCGGGCGCGACACGACCGAGATCGTGCGACCGCGCAGGCGACGGGCCAGCTCGAAGTTGATGAACGGCCAGGCGCCCTGGTTCTCCGGCTCGTCCTGCACCCAGACGAGCTCGGCGTGCGGGTAGCGCTCGATCGCCCCGTTGATCGCCTCCTCGGCGAGCGGGTAGAACTGCTCGAGCCGCACGAGCGCGAACTTCTCCGCGTGCTCGTGCTTCTCGAGCTCCGCGAGCAGGTCGTAGTGGATCTTCCCCGAGTGCAGCAGGATGCGCTGCACCGCGGCGGTGTCGGTGATCCGGGCGTCGTCGATCACGGGCTCGAACCGGCCGCTCGTGAAGTCGGCCACCTCGCTCGTCGCGCCGCGGAGGCGCAGCATCGACTTCGGCGTGAAGACGATGAGCGGACGCCGCGGACGCGCGTACGCCTGGCGTCGCAGCAGGTGGAAGTACGACGCGGGCGTCGACGGACGCGCGATCGTCATGTTGTCCTCGGCGGCGAGCTGCAGGAAGCGCTCGATGCGGGCCGACGAGTGGTCGGGGCCCTGGCCCTCGTACCCGTGCGGCAGCAGCAGCACGACGGACGAGCGCTGGCCCCACTTCTGCTCGGCGCTCGAGATGAACGTGTCGATCACGGTCTGCGCGCCGTCGACGAAGTCGCCGAACTGCGCCTCCCAGAGCACGAGCGCGTCGGGGCGCTCGACCGAGTAGCCGTATTCGAAGGCGAGCGCGGCGTACTCCGACAGGAGCGAGTCGTAGATCCAGAACTTCGCCTGGCTCTCCGAGAGGTTCGCGAGCGGCAGCCACTCGCGACCGTTCTCGCGGTCGTGGAAGACCGCGTGGCGCGAGACGAACGTGCCGCGGCGGGCATCCTGACCCACGAAGCGCACGGGGGTTCCCTCGACGAGCACCGAGCCGAGGGCGAGCAGCTCGCCGAAGCCCCAGTCGATCTGACCCTGGCGGCTCATCTCGCCGCGCTTGTTGAGCAGCTGACGCAGCTTCGGGTGCACCGTGAAGCCGTCGGGGAGGTTCTCGTGCGCGGCGCCGATCTGCTCGACGAGCGACTGCGCGACACCGGTCGACGCGGGCTCGCCCGACGTGTCGTCCTGCTGCGCGTCGGGGCGCTCGAGGTCGGCGACGGCGTTCGAGTCGGCGGAGACCACCGGGATGGTGCCGGTCTGCGCCGCGTGCGTCTCGGCGAAGGCGCGCTCCAGCCGGTCCTGGAAGTCCTTGTGGGCGGCCTCGAACTCCTCCTGCGTGATGTCGCCGCGACCGACGAGCGCCTCGGTGTAGAGCGTGCGCACGCTGCGCTTCGCCTCGATGAGGGTCGTCATGAGCGGCTGCGTCATCGACGGGTCGTCGCCCTCGTTGTGACCGCGGCGGCGGTAGCAGACGAGGTCGATGACGACGTCGCGCTTGAACTTCTCGCGGTAGGCGAAGGCGTGCTCCGCGACACGGACGACGGCCTCGGGATCGTCGCCGTTCACGTGGAAGATCGGCGCCTGGATCGTCTTGGCGACATCCGACGCGTAGACCGACGACCGCGCCTCGCTCGGCGGGGTCGTGAAGCCGACCTGGTTGTTGATCACGACGTGCACGGTGCCGCCGGTCTTGTAGGCGCGCAACTGCGACATCTGCAGCTGCTCGACGACGACGCCCTGACCGGCCATCGACGCGTCGCCGTGCACGAGGATCGGCAGCACGTTGTAGGAGCCGTCGGACGCGCGGTCCTGCTTGGCGCGCACGATGCCCTCGAGCACGCCGTCGACGGCCTCGAGGTGCGAAGGGTTGGCGGCGAGGTAGACGGCCACCTGCTTGCCGGTCATCGCCGTGAAGGTGCCCTCGGTGCCGAGGTGGTACTTCACGTCGCCCGAGCCCTGCACGGTCTTCGGGTCCTGCGTGCCCTCGAACTCGCGGAAGATCTGCCCGTAGGTCTTGCCCGCGATGTTGGTGAGCACGTTGAGCCGGCCGCGGTGCGCCATGCCGATCGCGACCTCGTCGAGCCCCGCCTCGGCGGCGCCCTGCAGGATCTCGTCGAGCAGCGCGATCGTCGACTCGCCGCCCTCCAGGCTGAAGCGCTTCTGGCCGACGTACTTGGTCTGCAGGAACGTCTCGAAGGCCTCGGCCTCGTTGAGCTTGGAGAGGATGCGGAGCTGCTCCTCCTTGGTGGGCTTCTCGTACGGCTTCTCGAGGCGCTCCTGGAACCACGCGCGCTGCTCCGGGTCCTGGATGTGCATGTACTCGATGCCGACGGTGCGGCAGTACGAGTCGCGCAGCACGCCGAGCACCTCGCGCAGGAGGGCGGAGCGCTTGCCCGCGAACCCGCCGAGCACGAACGGCCGGTCGAGGTCCCAGAACGTCAGCCCGTGGCTGGCGATCTCGAGGTCGGGGTGGCTGCGCTGCACGTACTCGAGCGGATCGATGTCGGCCATGAGGTGCCCGCGCACGCGGAACGCGTTGATGAGCTCCTGCACGCGCGCCGTCTTCGAGACGCGCTCGGAGAGGTCGACGTTGATGTCCTCGGCCCAGTGGATCGGGTCGTAGGGGATGCGGAGCGACGCGAAGATGCCCTCGTAGAAGCCGCGCTCGCCGATGAGCAGCTCGTGCACCTTCTTGAGGAACTCACCCGATCCCGCGCCCTGGATGACGCGGTGGTCGTAGGTGCTCGTGAGGGTGATGGTCTTGCCGATGCCGAGCTCGGCGAGCGTCTTCTGGCTCGCCCCCTGGAACGCGGCGGGATACTCGAGCGCGCCGGCGCCGATGATCGAGCCTTGGCCCTTCATGAGGCGCGGCACGGAGTGCTCGGTGCCGATGCCGCCCGGGTTGGTGAGCGAGATCGTCGTGCCCTTGAAGTCGTCGGCCGTGAGCTTGTTGGCGCGGGCGCGGGCGACGACGTCCTCGTAGGCGGCGAGGAAGTCGGCGAACGACATCGTGTCGGCGCGCTTGATGCCGGGCACGAGCAGCGAACGCGTGCCGTCGGGCTTGGGCAGGTCGATCGCGATGCCGAGGTTGGTGTGCGCGGGCACGACGACGCTCGGCTTGCCGTCCGGCTCGTCGTAGTAGACGTTCTGGCTCGGGAACTCCTTGAGCACCTGCACCATCGCCCACGCGATGAGATGCGTGAACGAGACCTTGCCGCCGCGGGCGCGCTTCAGGTGGTTGTTGATGACGATGCGGTTGTCGATCATCAGCTTGGCCGGGATGGTGCGCACGCTCGTCGCGGTCGGCACGGTGAGGCTCGCGTCCATGTTGGTCGCGAGCGTCTTCTGCATGCCCTTGAGCTGCGTGACGACATCCTGCTCGGCCGACTCGGCGGCGGGTGCGGCCTGCGGCGCCTCGGCGGGGATGGGCTGCGGCTTCGCGGGCGCGTTCGTCGTGCGGGCGACCGGCGTGCTCCCGGTGGCCGGTGCGGGGGAGCCGGATGCCGGCGCCTCGGTCACCTCGGCGGGGATCTGCGCCTCGCCGCCGACCTGGTTCTGCGGCGACGGCTCGGTCTCGGCGGCCGGGGCCGGGTCGGCGGCAGGCTCAGGGGCGGGTGCTGCGGGCGTCGCCGCGGGAGCGCCGGAGCGGCGCTGCTCGAGCACCGGCCACCAGCTCTGATCGACGGAGTCCTTGTCGACGAGGTACCGCTCGTACATCTCGTCGACGAGCCATTCGTTGGCTCCGAACTCTTCTTCTGACGTGGTCCCGGTCACGGGGCTCGACACGGTTGAACCGCCCACTCTCGTGCGTTGAGGTTTGTCTCGGTGTGGTGGCGTTTGCAGCCGCTCCAGCTTAGGCGCACGAGGACGTTCGTGCGGGCCGCGGGCGGGTCGCCGTCGGGAACGCACAGCCGGGGCCGAGCGCATCGCCAGGATGCCGGCAGCCGCCGATCCGCGCCCCGTACCCTCGGAGGCATGCGCTTCCTCGGCGAGCTGCCCGCCCACGACCTGACGTACTCCGACGTCTTCCTCGTCCCGAGCCGTTCGGACGTGCCGAGCCGCCTCGACGTCGACCTCGCCCCCGACGACCGCACGGGCGCGACGATCCCGATCGTGTCGGCGAACATGAACTCGGTCACGGGGCCGCGGCTCGCGGCGTCCCTCGCCCGACGGGGCGGGCTCGGCGTGCTCCCGCAGGACCTCGGCGTCGACGACGTCGTCGCGCAGATCGACTGGGTGAAGCGTCAGTCGACGGTCGTCGACACGGCGCTCGACGTCGACGATCCCCGGCTCGACGGGCGGTCGCGCGCGGCGCTGCCGGAGCTCGACCTCGCGGCGACCGCGGATGCCCGTGGCGCCTTCGACCGGCTCGTCGCCGGGGGG
>JAEWKY010000144.1 GCA_023457615.1 Actinomycetes bacterium
CACCTGCCGCGGCGGGATCGCGAGCCGCAGCACGTCGTTGGCCGCCCCGGCGGCCCGGTCGGCGACCGCGCGCGCGAGACGCCACACCTCCGGGCGCAGCACGGGAACCGGCGAGACGACCGCGGCGACCTCGCTGAGCGGGCCGGGGAAGTCCGCATCGCCCGCGAGCTCGACGACGTACGCGGTCGCGAGCCGCTTCGCGCTGCGCAGCGGGACCGAGACGCGCACGCCCCGCTCGACCCCCGTCAGGCCGTCGGGGATGCGGTAGTCGAGCAGCCGGTCGAGCTGCGGCAGCGGCGAGTCGACGAGGACTCTCGCCACTCCCGCCATCGGCGCCCCCTCGGCTAGCTCAGAGCTTCGCCGCGGCGCGGAGGTCGTCGACCCGGCCGGTCGTCTCCCACGTGAACTGCGGCAGCTCACGGCCGAAGTGGCCGTACGCGGCGGTCGCCTGGTAGATCGGACGCAGCAGCTGCAGGTCGCGGATGATCGCCGCGGGACGCAGGTCGAAGACCTCCTGGATCGCCCCGATGATGACGTCGTCCGAGACGTGACCCGTGCCGAACGACTCGACGTAGAGGCCGACGGGCGACGCGGCGCCGATCGCGTAGGCGACCTGAACCTCGAGCCGGTCGGCGAGCCCTGCGGCGACCGCGTTCTTCGCGACCCAGCGCAGCGCGTACGCCGCGGAGCGGTCGACCTTCGACGGGTCCTTGCCGGAGAACGCGCCGCCGCCGTGACGCGACGCGCCGCCGTAGGTGTCGACGATGATCTTGCGGCCGGTGAGGCCCGCGTCGCCGTGCGGTCCGCCGATCTCGAAACGACCGGTGGGGTTGATGAGGATGCGCGCGTCGGCCGACGGCAGGTCGAGCAGCTCGAGCACGGGACGGATGACGGCCCGCTCGACCTCGGCGCGCAGGTCGGGCGTCGAGATGTCGGGCGAGTGCTGGGTCGACACGACCACCGTCTCGACCGTCGCGGGCTTCGTGCCCTCGTAGCCGATCGTGACCTGGGTCTTGCCGTCGGGTCGCAGGAAGTCGACGAGCCCGCTGTGCCGCACCTCGGCGAGACGCTCCGACATGCGATGCGCGAGCCAGATCGGCAGGGGCATGAGCACGTCGGTCTCGGTCGTGGCGTAGCCGAACATGATGCCCTGGTCGCCCGCGCCCTGCCGGTCGAGGTCGTCGGCGCTCGTGCCCTCCCGCGACTCGAAGGCGTGGTCGACGCCCTGCGCGATGTCGGGCGACTGCGAGCCGATCGAGATCTCGACGCCGCACGAGCGGCCGTCGAACCAGACGTCGGAGCCCGTGTAGCCGATGTCGGTGATCGTCGTGCGCACGATGCCCGGGATGTCGACGTAGCTCGAGGTCGTGACCTCACCGGCGACGTGCACGAGCCCGGTCGTGACCATGGTCTCGACGGCGACGCGCGCACCCGGGTCGCTCGCGAGCATCGCGTCGAGGATCGAGTCGCTGATCTGGTCGCAGATCTTGTCGGGGTGACCCTCCGTGACGGACTCGGAAGTGAACAGGCGAAGGCTCAACGAAAACCCCGGGTATCGGTCGGTGGATCAGCGGATCAGGTCCAGGATGCTGTGGGCGACGGACTCCTTCGAGCCGCGGGCCTCGGTCACTCTATCGCCCGAGCCGGACAGGATCACGACCGCGTTCCGGTCGGTGCCGAAACCCTCGGTCCAGCCCACCCTGTTGACGACGAGCAGGTCGACGCCCTTGCGCTGCGCCTTCGCGCGGCCGAGCGCGAGGAGCTCGTCGCCCTCGGCCGTCTCCGCCGCGAAGCCGATCACGAGCTGCCCCTCGCGGCGCGCCGCGGTGAGCTCCCGGAGGATGTCGGGGTTCCGCACGAGACGGAGCTCGAGGGTGTCGCCCTGGGTCTCCTTCTTGATCTTCCCCGCGGCGACGGACTCGGGGCGGTAGTCGGCGACCGCCGCGGCCATGACGACGACGTCGGCCGTCGCGGCCTCCTCGAGCGCGGCCTCCCGCAGCTCGGCCGTCGTCGACACGTGCCGCACGGCGAAGCCCGCCGGCCCGTCGCGCAGCACGCCGTCGTCGATGTTCGCGACGACCAGCACGACGTCGGCGCCGCGCGCGGCCGCGGCCTGCGCGAGCGCGACGCCCTGCTTGCCGCTCGACCGGTTGCCGAGGAAGCGCACGGGGTCCAGCGGCTCGCGCGTGCCGCCTGCGGTGACGAGGATGCGCCGACCCGCGAGATCCCGAGGTCCGACGACCGCGAGCGCCGCCGCGACGATGTCGTCGGGCTCGGACATCCGGCCCGGTCCGGAATCGGCTCCCGTGAGCTGCCCCGAGGCGGGGCCCACGACGTGCACGCCGCGCTCGCGCAGCGTCGCGACGTTGGCCGCGGTCGCCGGATGCCGCCACATCTCCGTGTGCATGGCCGGGGCGATCACGAGCGGGGCGGTGCTCGCGAGGATCGTGTTGCCGAGGAGGTCGTCGGAGAGGCCCGCGGCGAGCTTCGCGATCGTGTTCGCCGTGGCCGGGGCGACGACGATGAGGTCGGCGCGCTGCCCGATCGCGACGTGGCGCACCTCGGCGACCCCGTCGTAGAGATCGGTGTGCACGAGATTGCGGCTGATCGCCTCGAGCGTCGGGCGACCGACGAAGCGCAGGGCGTTCTCGGTCGCGACGACGTGGACGTCGTGACCGGCGAGCACGAGCGCGCGCACGACGCCGACGGCCTTGTAGGCCGCGATGCCGCCGGTGATGCCGACGACGACGTTCATGGAGTGCGGAGGCTGCTCGGAAGAGCTCAGTCGGCGAGCGGCTTGAGGACGAGCTTGTCCTCGTTGATCTCGTGCATCGCGACCGAGAGCGGCTTGTCGTCGATCATCGAGTCGACGAGCGGGCCGACGTTGTCGAAGAGCGAGCCCTCGTGCAGGTCGGCGTAGTAGTCGTTGATCTGGCGCGCGCGCTTGGAGGCGAAGATCACGAGCTGGTACTTGGAGTCGACCTTCGAGAGGAGCTCGTCGATCGGCGGGTCGATGATGCCGCTGGTGCGGTCGGCCATGGGGTCTCCCTAAATCCGTGGGTGCCCGGTTGCAGGCACATCCAGCAATTCTACGACCTCGCGCGCCGCTTGGCCGACATCGTGGTTGACGATCTTGACGTCGAACTCGTCCTGCGCCGCCATCTCGGTCTTCGCCGTCTCGAGCCGGCGGGCGCGCTCCTCGGCGTCCTCGGTGCCGCGGCGCAGCTGGCGGCGGACCAGCTCCTCGATCGTCGGCGGCAGCAGGAACACGAGCACGGCCTCGGGCATCGCCCTCTTGACCGCGCGGGCGCCCTGGATGTCGATCTCGAGCAGCACGCTCCGCCCGGCGGCGAGGGCGCGCTCCACCGGGGGGCGCGGCGTGCCGTACTTGTTCGAGTTGTGCACGACCGCGTACTCGAGGAACTCGTCGCGGGCGATCATCCCGTCGAACTCCTCGTCGCTCACGAAGTAGTAGTGCTCCCCCTCGACCTCGCCCGGCCGCGGCGGTCGCGTCGTGGCCGAGACGCTCAGCAGCACGTCGGGGTACTGCTCGCGGATGTAGCGCGAGACCGTGCCCTTGCCGACCGCGGTCGGGCCGGCGAGCACGACGAGCCGGCGGCGACCGGGAGCGTCCGCGTCCGACGTCTCGCGCCTCGCGAGGTATCCGCGCAGCTCCGCGCGCTGGCGCGAGCCGAGCCCGCCGACGCGCTTGGACTCCGCGATCCGCAGCTCCTCCATGACCCGGGCCGCCCGCGTGGGGCCCAGTCGCGGGATGCTGCGCAGCAGCTCGCTCACCCGCAGGGTCGCCTCCGGCGCCGACGGGTCTCCCGACCAGGCCGCCTCGGCGACGTCGAGGGC
>JAEWKY010000145.1 GCA_023457615.1 Actinomycetes bacterium
GCCGAGACTCCCGCACGGCGCTCGGGCGACCGCACGCCGTCGAGCCCGCCGGTGCGCGTGCTCGCCCGCCGGCTCGGCGTCGACCTCGAGTCGCTCGAGGGATCGGGTCCCGGAGGGACCGTCGTGCGGTCCGACGTCGAGGCGGCGGCCCATCCCGTCGCCTCGGCTCCCCGCGTCGCGGCGCCGGCGCGTCTCCGGGAGCTGCGCGTGCCGATCAAGGGCGTGCGCAAGCACACCGCCGCGGCCATGGTCGCGAGCGCGTTCACGGCGCCGCACGTGACCGAGTTCCTCACGATCGACGTCACCCCGACGATCGACCTCCTCGCGACCCTGAGGCAGCACCCGCGGGCCGAGGGCACGCGCGTGACGCTGCTCGCCCTCGTGGCGCACGCGGTGTGCGACGCGCTCACCCGGCATCCGTCGCTCAACTCGTCGTGGGACGAGGAGCGTCAGGAGATCGTGCAGCACGGCCGCGTCGACCTGGGCATCGCGGCGGCGACCGAGCGCGGCCTCGTCGTGCCGAACATCCCCGACGCCGAGACGCTCACGCTGCTCGACCTCGCGGCGGCGATCGGCGAGCTCACCGAGACCGCGCGCGCGGGCCGCACGGCGCCCGAGCGGCTGCGCGGCGGCACCTTCACGATCACCAACATCGGCGTCTTCGGCATCGACGCGGGCACGCCGATCCTCAACCCCGGCGAGGCGGGCATCCTCGCGGTCGGCGCCGCCCGCCGGCTTCCGTGGGAGCACCGCGGTGAGATCGCGCTGCGGGATGTCCTCACCCTGAGCCTGTCGTTCGACCACCGGCTCGTCGACGGCGAGCAGGGCTCGCGGTTCCTCGCCGAGGTCGGCGCCCTGCTTGCCGAGCCCGGCCTCGCCCTGCTGTCCGGAGGCCGCGCGTGATCCTCGCCACGTCGCACGACGCGTCCTCGCCCGCCGCTCGGGCGAACGACGAGGCCCAGCGCGCCCTCGCGGCCGAGCTGCGGGCCACGCTCGCGGAGGCCGCGCTCGGGGGTTCGAAGGAGACGCGGGACCGGCACACGGCCCGGGGCAAGCTGCTGCCCCGCGACCGCGTCGAGCGGCTGCTCGACGAGGGGTCGCCGTTCCTCGAGATCGCGCCGCTCGCGGCGCACGAGCTCTACGACGGACCGACCCCGGGGGCGGGCGTCGTCGCGGGCATCGGCCTCGTCTCGGGCCGCCAGGTCGTGATCGTCGCCAACGACGCGACGGTCAAGGGCGGCTCGTACCTGCCGATGACGGTGAAGAAGCACCTGCGCGCGCAGGAGATCGCGCTCGAGAACCGGCTGCCCTGCCTCTACCTCGTCGACTCCGGCGGTGCGTTCCTGCCCCTGCAGGACGAGGTGTTCCCCGACCGCGAGCACTTCGGCCGCATCTTCTACAACCAGGCGCGGCTCTCGGCGGCGCGCATCCCGCAGCTCGCGGCCGTGCTCGGCTCGTGCACGGCGGGCGGCGCCTACGTGCCCGCGATGAGCGACGAGACGATCATCGTGCGGAACCAGGGCACGATCTTCCTCGGCGGTCCGCCGCTCGTGAAGGCCGCGATCGGCGAGGTCGTCACGGCCGAGGAGCTCGGCGGCGGCGAGGTGCACGCGCGCCGCTCGGGCGTCACCGACCATCTCGCGGAGGACGACGAGCACGCGCTCGAGCTGCTGCGCGGCATCGTCGCGACCCTCCCGCCGACGGGCGATCCCGTATGGCCCGTTCTCGAGACGCGCGGCCCGCTCTACCCCGAGGACGAGCTCTACTCCGTCGTGCCGGTCGACCCGCACGCGTCGTACGACGTGCGCGAGGTGCTCGCCCGACTCGTCGACGGCAGCGAGTTCCAGGAGTTCAAGCGCGAGTACGGCGACACCCTCGTCACGGGCTTCGCGCGCATCCACGGCCACCTCGTCGGCATCGTCGGCAACAACGGCGTGATCTTCAGCCCGTCGGCGCAGAAGGGCGCGCACTTCATCGAGCTGTGCGACCAGCGCGGCATCCCGCTGCTGTTCCTGCAGAACACGACGGGGTTCATGGTGGGCACCGAGGCCGAGGCGGGCGGCATCGCGAAGGATGGCGCCAAGATGGTGACCGCCGTCGCGACGACCCGCGTGCCGAAGCTCACCGTGATCATCGGCGGCTCGTTCGGCGCCGCGAACTACTCGATGTGCGGGCGGGCGTACTCGCCGCGCTTCCTCTGGTCGTGGCCCGCCTCGCGCACGTCGGTGATGGGCGGCGAGCAGGCCGCGTCGGTGCTCGCGACGGTCAAGCGCGACCAACTCGAGGCGCGCGGCGAGGAGTGGAACGCCGACGACGAGGAGGCCTTCAAGAACCCGATCCGCGCGACCTACGAGCGCACCGGGAGCCCGTACTACGGCTCCGCACGCCTCTGGGACGACGGCATCCTCGACCCCGCCGACACGCGCCGCGTGCTCGGCCTCGCCCTCGACGTGTGCTCGCGCACCCCGCTCCCCGAGCCGCGGCTCGGGCTGTTCCGGATGTGACCGCCGTGACCCCGTCGACCTTCGGGACGGTGCTCGTCGCCAATCGCGGCGAGATCGCCTGCCGCGTCATCCGCACCCTGCGCGACCTCGGCATCCGCTCGGCCGCGGTCTACAGCGACGCGGATGCCGGCGCCCTCCACGTAGAGCTCGCCGACGTGGCCGTGCGCCTCGGCCCCGCGCCGGCGGCCGAGAGCTACCTGTCGATCGAGGCGGTGCTGGCCGCCGCGCGCGAGGTCGGGGCCGACGCGATCCATCCCGGGTACGGATTCCTCTCGGAGAGCACCGGGTTCGCGCGCGCGTGCGCCGACGCCGGGATCGTCTTCATCGGCCCCGGCGTCGAGGCGATCGAGGCGATGGCCGACAAGATCGCGGCGAAGGCGCTCGTCGCGGCCCGCGGCGTGCCGGTCGTCCCGGGCTCGTCGGGTGCCGGGCTCACCGACGACGAGTTGACGACGGCGGCGGGCGACATCGGCTTCCCGCTGCTCATCAAGCCGTCCGCGGGCGGCGGCGGCAAGGGGATGCAGGTCGTGCGCGCGGCCGACGAGCTGCCCGCCGCGCTCGCCTCGGCCCGGCGCATCGCCGCGGCGTCGTTCGGCGACGACACCCTGCTGCTCGAGCGGCTCGTGGAGACCCCGCGCCACATCGAGGTGCAGGTGCTCGCCGACCGGCACGGCGCCGTCGTGCACCTCGGCGAGCGCGAGTGCTCGCTGCAGCGCCGGCACCAGAAGGTCGTCGAGGAGGCGCCGTCGCCGCTGCTCGACGCGGAGACCCGCGCGCGCATCGGCGAGGCCGCGTGCGAGGTCGCCCGCAGCGTCGCGTACGAGGGAGCGGGCACCGTCGAGTTCCTCGTCTCCGACGCCGAACCGGGCACGTTCTACTTCATCGAGATGAACACGCGGCTCCAGGTGGAGCATCCCGTGACCGAGCTCGTCACGGGCCTGGACCTCGTCGAGCTGCAGCTGCGGATCGCGGCGGGCGAGCCGCTCCCGTTCGGGCAGGACGACGTGCGCCTCCACGGACATGCGGTCGAGGCGCGGGTCTACGCCGAGTCGCCCGCCCGCGGGTTCCTGCCGGCGACCGGGACGGTGCTCGCGCTCGACGAGCCGACCGGACCCGGGATGCGCGTCGACTCGTCGCTGCGCGAGGGGCTCGTCGTCTCCGGCGACTACGACCCGATGCTCGCGAAGGCGATCGCGTGGGGGTCGTCCCGCGAGGAGGCCCTGCGGAGACTCGACACCCTCCTGAGGAGTTACGTCGTTCTCGGCGTCGAGACGAACCTCGGCTACCTGCGCGACCTGCTCGCGGCCCCCGAGGTTCAGGCGGGGCGCCTCGACACCGGCCTCATCGAGCGGCTCGGCGCGCCGGTCGACCCCGAGCCGACCGCCGACGACCTCGGCGCGGCGGCCGCCGTCGTCG
>JAEWKY010000146.1 GCA_023457615.1 Actinomycetes bacterium
GCCGTAGGCTGCCGGTATGGGATTCAGCGTGCCGCCCGGAGCGCCGTCGGCCTCCGAGCCGCTCGCGTCCTCCGAGGCGCCCGTGCGACCCCGGCGGCGTCGGCGCGCGTGGCCCGTGCTCGTGGGCCTGTCGACGCTCGCGACCGGGGTCGCCGTCGCGGTGCCGATCGCCTCCTGGACCGCCGCCGACACCCAGTACGTCCACGACGCCTACGTCGCGTGGTCGGAGCCCGTCTCCGACCGGGTCGCCGCGATCGCCCAGGCGACGGGGATGAGCGCCGCCGGCGAGCTGGTCTACCGTGCGTCACGACCCGCCGTGGAGGACCGGGAGGTCTTCACCGAGCACTGCGCGCTCGAAGGAGGGGCGGTGCTCGGCTGCTATGCCGCGGGGACGATCTACGTCTACGACGTCACCGACGCGCGGCTCGCGGGCACCGTCGAGGTGACCGCGGCCCACGAGATGCTGCACGCCGCGTACGAGCGGCTGTCCGACGCGGAGCGCGAGGAGGCCGACGCGCTCGTCGCCGGCTACGTCGCGGACATCCCGGCCGACGACCCCGTGCACCAGGACCTCGCGCTGTACGCGCCGGAGCAGCTCGCGGACGAGTGGCACTCGCGGCTCGGCACCGAGTTCGCCGACCTGCCCGAGGCGCTCGAGCGGCACTACGCGCGCTGGTTCGACGACCGTGGGAAGGTGCTCGCGCTGCACGCGGAGGCCAACGCCGCGTTCCGCGCGCTGCAGGAGCAGATCGACGCCCTCGTCGCGGAGGTCGACGCGCTCGGCCCGGCGGTCGATGAGCGCATCGCGGCCTACGAGTCCGCCGCCGCGCAGTACGGGGCCGACGTCGCGTCGTTCAACGCGCGCGCGGCGGACGGCTCGTTCACGTCGCAGGAGCAGTTCGACCGCGAGCGCGCGGGACTCGTCGCGCGCGGGGAGCGGCTCGACGCCGAGGTCGCCGCGATCAACGAGCAGGTCGCGCGGTACAACGACCTCGTCGCGCAGCTCACCGCGCTCGATGCCGACTACGCCGAGCTGTACAGCGCCCTCGATCCGACGTCCGACCCTGAGACGGTCAGCCCCTGAGACGGTCAGCCCCTGAGACGGATCTCCGGCTCGTGCCGCACGGGGAAGGCGACGCTCGAGGCGATGAAGCACAGCCGGTGGGCCTCGGCGTGGAGCGACCGCGCGAGCTCCGGGTCGCCCTCCGCGATCGTCACCACGGGGCGCAGCACGACCTCCGTGAAGCGACCCCCGCCGTCGGGCGTCGTCGTGAGCACCGCCTCGACCGCGTCCTCGTAGCCCACGACGACGATGCCGTGCGCGACCGCGACGTAGAGGTAGCTCAGCAGATGGCATCCGGCGAGGGCCGCGAGCAGCTGCTCCTCGGGGTTCCAGCGGTCGGCGTCGCCGTGGAACACCCGCGCCGCCGACGCGTGCAGGTCGGGCTTGCCGGGCACCGAGACGACGTGGTCGCGACCGTACGCGCGCGGGGCGGACGTGCCCGAACCGCGGTCCCCCGTCCAGACGAGCGAGGCCGCGAATCGGTGATCGGCGTTCATGGGCGGGACTCCTCGCACGGTGGGATGGGGTGTCGCGGTTCTAGAATCGGTGCATGACCGACACGCTCGCCCCCACCACGGTAGTTGCCCCGGAGCAGGATGTCCCGACCGGGCGACGCGTGGTCACCGCGATCCCCGGACCGCGGTCGGTCGCGCTCCAGGAGCGCCGCAAGGCCGTCGTCTCCGACGGCGTCTCCTCCGCGCTGCCGGTGTTCATCGAGAAGGCGCACGGCGCGATCCTCGTCGACGTCGACGGCAACGCGTTCCTCGACCTCGGCGCGGGCATCGGCGTCACGACGATCGGCCACACCGACACCGCGGTGGTGGATGCCGCGCGCGACCAGCTCGGCGACGTCATCCACACGCTCTTCACCATCACGCCCTACGAGGAGTACGTGCGCGTCGCGGAGCTGCTCGCGGAGCACACCCCCGGCAGCCACGCGAAGAAGACCGTGCTCGTGAACTCGGGCGCGGAGGCGGTCGAGAACGGCGTCAAGATCGCCCGCAAGTACACGGGCCGCTCGGGCGTCGCGGTGCTCGAGCACGCCTACCACGGCCGCACGAACCTCACGATGGCGATGAACTTCAAGGCGATGCCCTACGCGGTCGGCTTCGGCCCCTTCGCGGGCGACGTCTACCGCGCCCCCAACTCCTACCCGCTGCACGACGGCCTCTCCGGCGCCGACGCCGCCGTGCGCACGATCTCCTACCTCGAGAAGACCGTCGGGGCGGCCGACCTCGCGTGCCTCGTCGTCGAGCCGATCCAGGGCGAGGGCGGCTTCGTCGTTCCCGCCGACGGCTACCTCCCCGCGCTCCAGGAGTGGTGCACCGCGAACGGCATCGTCTTCATCGCCGACGAGATCCAGTCGGGCATGGCCCGCACGGGGCGGTACTTCGCGAGCGAGCACTTCGGCTTCGTGCCCGACATGGTGCTCTCGGCGAAGGGCATCGCGGGCGGGCTCCCGCTCGCGGGCGTCACGGGTCGCGCGGAGATCCTGGATGCGGCCCAGCCCGGCGGACTCGGCGGCACGTTCGGCGGCAACCCCGTCGCGTGCGCGGCCGCGGTCGCCGTGTTCGAGCGCATCGAGAAGGACGGGCTCCTGGCCGAGGCCGACCGCATCGAGAAGGTGCTCGTCGCGGGGCTCACGGCCCTCCAGGCGACGTATCCGGTGATCGCCGAGGTGCGCGGCATCGGCGCGATGATCGCGATCGAGCTCGCCGATCCCGGCAGCCACGCCCCGCGCGCCGACCTCGTGACCGCGATCGCCGCCGCCGCCGCCCAGCAGGGGCTGCTCGTGCTCACCGCGGGCACCTACGGCAACGTGCTGCGCTTCCTGCCGAGCCTCGCGATCACCGACGCCCAGCTCGCCGACGCCCTCGAGGTGCTCGAGAGCTGCTTCGCGGCGGCTGTGTGAGACGCGTCCGTTTGTTGCACGCGCTGGCGTTCTCCGCGAGCGCGTGCAACTAACGACAGCGGAACCGAACTAGGGCTCGAGCACGACCTTGCCGCCGGCGTGGCCGGTGACGAGCTGCTCGTAGGCGGCGCGGGCGTCCTCGAGCGGGTACGTGCGGGCGACGTCGACGCGGATGCGGCCCTCCGCGAGCAGGTCGGCGAGCGTCAGGCGGGCGGCATCCCGGATCGCGGTGCCGGGATCGGCCCCCGCTCCCCCGCCGATCGCCTGTCCGCCCGCGGCCAGCACGGCGTCGAACTGCGCGTTCGCGATCGTGACGAGACGCGCGGGCTCGGCGAGCACCGCGAGCGAGACGGCGACCGCCTCGTCGGTGCCCACGGTGTCGATCGCGGCGTCCACGCCGCCGGGCGCGAGCGCCCGCACGCGCTCCTCCAGCCCGTCGCCGTACGTCACGGGCTCGACCCCGAGCCCGCGGAGGGCGTCGTGGTTCCGCGCGGACGCGGTGCCGATCACGCGGGCGCCGCGGAGGATCGCGAGCTGCGACACGAGCCACCCGACGGCGCCGCTCGCGCTGTGCAGCAGCACCGTGTCACCCTCGCCGACCCCGACCGCCTCGAGGGCGTGCACGGCCGTCGTGCCGTTCGCGAGCAGTCCCGACGCCTCGGCGAACGCGACCTCGCGCGGCTTGCGGAGCAGCAGCCCGGCCTTCACGGTGAGCTCCGACGCCTGCGCGCCGCGGAGCCTCATCCCGAACACCTCGTCGCCGACCGCGAGCGGCTCGCCCTCGAGGCCCACGGCATCCTCGCCGACGGCCGTGACGACGCCCGACGCCTCGTTGCCGAGCCGCACGGGGAGCTTCCCTGGATCGGCGCCCGCGGCGCCCTCGGCCTGCTTCGCGTCCCAGCGGTTGAGCGCCGCCGCCCGCACCGCGATCGTGACCTCACCGGGCGCGGGGGCACGGGGCTCCACGTCGACCACTCCGATGACCTCCGGCCCGCCGTAGGCGGTCGCCGCGACTGCGCGCACCATGCACCCATCCAACCGGATGCCGCCGCCCCCGATTCCCGGGCGGCACTCAGGCGAAGAGCGAGGCGACCGCGTCGCGGAACGCCACGGTGTGCCGATCGACGTCGGCGACGGTCGTCGCGGGAGACATGAGCGCCATGTTGTGGAACGGGGTGAGGAGGATGCCGCGGTTGAGCGCGTGCAGATGCAGGTACTGCTGCAGCTCGAAGTCGTCGGCCTCCGCCGCCTCGCGGCCGTCGCGGGGCGGCGTCGGCCGGAAGGAGTACTCCGACCGGCAGCCGAGCTGCGTCACCTGCCAGGGCACCCGGTAGGCGTCGATCGCCGCCTGGACGCCGGCGGTCCACTCGGTCGCCCGCGCGATCATCCCCGGGTAGACGGCCGGGGTCAGCACCTGCTCGAGCGTCGCGCGGATGCCGGCCATCGACACCGCGTTGCCGGCCAGGGTGCCGCCGACGCCGCCGACGTCGATGTCCTCACGCCCCTCGCCGTCGGCATCCAGCGCCTCGCGGACGCGCGACGCGAGCTGGTCGGTCATGCCCCACGCCCCGGCCGGGATGCCGCCCGCGATCGTCTTGCCCACGACCACGACGTCCGGCCGCAGCCCGTCGCGCGCGGTCATGCCGCCGGCGCCCGCGCACAGCGTGTGCGTCTCGTCGATGATGAGCAGCGCGCCGGCGGCCCAGCACGCCCGGGTGACGGCCTCGTGCCAGCCGGGATCGGGCAGCACGATGCCGATGTTGGTCATGGCCGGCTCGATCAGCACCGCGGCGACCTCGCCCGTCGCGAGCGCGGCCTCCATCGCGGGCACGTCGTTGAACGGCACGACGAGGGTCGTCAGCGCGGGGTCGACGGGCGGTCCGATGTTGCCGCGGCGCGGGATCACCCGGCCGGCCGTGTCGAGCGTCGCGTAGGCCTCGTCGACGGTGCCGTGATAGCTGTGGTCGACCACGACGACCTTGCGTCGTCCGGTCACGAGACGGGCGTAGCGGAGGGCGTGCCGGTTGGCGTCGGTCGCCGACAGCGTGAACTGCCACTGGGCGAGCCCGAAGCGCCCGGCGAGGAGGTGCGCGGCCGCGGCGGCGTCCTCGGTCGGCAGCATGAAGGTCGCGCCCCGGGCGAGCCGCTCGCCGATCGCCCGCACGCTCGCCTCCGGCGCATGACCGACCATCGCCCCCGTGTCGCCGAGGCACAGGTCGACGTGATCGAGGCCGTCGACGCACGTGAAGTGGGCGCCCTGGGCGCTCTCGACGTGGACGGGCCACGGACCCGGCCACTTCTCCATCCAGAGCATGGGCACGCCGCCCGGCATCACCTCGCGGGCCGCCTCGGTCAGCCGCCGCGACTGCGGACGGG
The DNA here is from genome assembly GCA_023457615.1 of Actinomycetes bacterium. GTDB lineage: Bacteria > Actinomycetota > Actinomycetes > Actinomycetales > Microbacteriaceae > Pseudolysinimonas_A. The sequence goes on from JAEWKY010000146.1 coordinate 5,352, forward strand.
CCGCACGGAAGCGCTCGACCTCGTCGGCGTGCAGCTCGGCGAGCCGGGCGCGATCCTCGTACATCGGAAGGGCCTAACCGCGCGCGAGGCGCTTCTCGCGCGCGGCCCGGCCGAGCTGCGATCCGATCACGAGCACGATCGCCAGGATGAACACCGCGCTCGCGACGACGTTCGCCTCGGCGGGCATCCCGCGGGCGGCCGCCGTGTACACGTAGAGCGGGAACGTCTCGGCCGCGCCGGCGTTGAAGTTCGTGATGATGTAGTCGTCGAACGAGAGGGCGAACGACAGCAGCGCGGCCGCGACGATGCCCGGCAGCAGCAGCGGGAAGGTGACCCGCCACCACACCTGGGCGGGGCTCGCGTAGAGGTCGCGTCCGGCCTCCTCGATCGCCGGGTCGAGGCTCGCCACGCGCGCACGCACGGTGACCACGACGAAGCTGATGCAGAACAGCACATGGGCGAGGATGATCGTGCCGAGACCCTTCGGGATGCCCGCCGCGAGGAACTGCGCGGCGAGCCCGGCGCCCATGACCACCTCGGGGGTCGCCATCGGCAGGAAGATCAGCAGCGTCGCCGCGCCGCGGAAGCGGAAGCGGTAGCGCACGAGGGCGATCGCGATGGCCGTGCCGAGCACAGTGGCGCCGAGGGTCGCGACGGCGCCGACGACGATGCTCGAGCCGAAGGCCGCGCAGACCGCGCCGTTCTCGACGATGCACACCGACGTCCAGTTGTCCCACGTGAAGCCGCGCCAGACGATGTTGGACTTCACGGTGTCGTTGAACGAGAAGACGATCGTGTAGACGATCGGGGTGAGCAGCAGGATGAACGCGAGCACCGCGTAGATCGTCAGGCCGATCGACCCGACCCCGAACCGCACGCCGCGCATCAGACGAGATCCTTCGTGCCGGCGCGACGCACGTACAGCCCGACGAGCAGCAGGATGACGGCCATGAGCGTGATCGAGAGCGCCGCCGCCGTGGGATAGGCCTGCACGTCGAGGAACCAGGTCTCGATGACGTTGCCGACCATCGAGGTGTCGGAGGAGCCGAGGAAGTCGGAGCTCGCGTTGATGTAGTCGCCCGAGGCGGGGATGAAGGTCAGGAGGGTGCCCGAGACGACCCCCGGCATCGACAGCGGCAGGGTCACGCGGAAGAACGTCGTCACCGGGTTCGCGTAGAGGTCGCCGCCCGCCTCGACGTAGCGCAGGTCGAGGCGCTCGAGCGACGTGTAGATCGGGAGCGTCATGAACGGGATGAAGTTGTAGGCGAGGCCGAAGATCACGGCGAACGGGGTGCCCGTGATGCGGGCGTCGTCGGGGAGGATCGTGAGCGACTGGAGCACGGTGACGACGGGGCCGTTGTCGGAGAGGATCTGCTTCCAGGCGAACGTGCGCAGCAGGAAGCTGATGAAGAACGGCGCGATGACGAGCACCAGCAGGAGCGCCTGGAGAAGCTTGAACCGCCGGAGCTTGACCCCGATGAAGTACGCGAGCGGGTAGCCGATCAGCAGGGCGATCGCCGTCGCCGCGAGCGCGTAGAGGAACGAGCGCACGATCTGCGGCCAGAACTGCACGATCGCCTCGGTGTAGTTCTCCCAGCGGAACGCGTTCACGTACATCCCCGGCGCCCCGAAGCCCATCGGATCGGGGGCCTGGAGGCTCGTGATGACGAGCGACACGAACGGCACCACGAAGAACAGCGCGAGGTAGGCGAAGCCGGGGAGCAGCAGGAGCAGCGCGACGGGGCTGCGCCGGGTCGGCGCGACGTCGACGTCGGCCGCGCCCGGGGCCGCCCCGAAGGCACCGAAGGCCATCAGGCGTCCTCGAGCTCGGCCTCGATGCGCTTGCGCTGCGCGATGGCGATCGCCTGCGTGTCGTCGTCGGGGTCGAAGCGCGGCTCCTCGGCCGGCTCGTCGGCGAGCCCGAAGCCGTGGTCGACCGACCAGGTCACCCAGACCTCCGCGCCGTCGCCCACGACGGGACCGCTCACCAGGTTCTGGGCGAACACCGTGACCGTGCCGAGACCCGGGATGCCGACGAGGTACTGCGTGCTGACGCCGCTGAACGACACGTCGTGCACGCGCCCGGGGCCGAGCACGTTCACCCCGGCCTCGGAGCCCGGATCGGTCGTGTGCAGCCGCAGCTTCTCGGGACGCACCCCGATCGTGACGTCGCCCGCGTGACGCTGGGCGCGCTCGCGCGGCACCGCGACCCGGCGTCCCGCGACGTCGACGACGATGGTGTCGCCCTTCGACGAGAGCACGGGGCCGGTGAACAGGTTCGACTGGCCGAGGAAGTTCGCCACGAACGCCGTGCGCGGCAGCTCGTAGAGCTCCGCGGGGGCGCCGAGCTGCTCGATGCGCCCCTTGTTCATCACGGCGATGGTGTCGGCCATCGTCATGGCCTCCTCCTGGTCGTGCGTGACGTGCAGGAAGGTGATGCCGACCTCGGTCTGGATGTCCTTGAGCTCGACCTGCATCTGCCGACGGAGCTTGAGATCGAGCGCCCCGAGCGGCTCGTCGAGCAGCAGCAGGGCCGGTCTGTTGACGACAGCCCGCGCGAGGGCGACGCGCTGCTGCTGGCCGCCCGAGAGCTGCGCGGGGCGGCGCGCCGCGACGTGGTCGAGCTCGACCATCTGCAACGCCTCGTGCGCGCGCGGCACGGCATCCTTCGCCCCGCGCCGCCGCAGCCCGAACGCGACGTTCTCGAGGATCGTCATGTGCGGGAAGAGCGCGTAGCTCTGGAACACCGTGTTGACGGGGCGCCGGTGCGGGGGCATGTGCGTGACGTCGCGATCGCCGATGAGCACGCGACCCTGGGTCGGCGACTCGAGCCCCGCGACGATGCGCAGGGTCGTCGTCTTGCCGCACCCCGACGGTCCCAGCAGCGCGAAGAACGACCCGGCCGGGATCGTGAGGTTCAGCTCCTGCAGGGCGGTGAACCCCGGGAAACGCTTGCTGACGCTGTCGAGCTCGAGGTCGGCTCCCGACGAAGCCGTCCCCGCGCTCACGTCAGGCACCCACGAGGACGGCCTGGAACGCCGTGCTGAACGACTGCTCCTCGGCGCCGCTGAGCGGGCGGAAGGTCTTCACCTGGGAGAGGGTCTCCTCGTTGGGGAAGATGAGCTGGTTCTCCGCGGCCTCCGGGTCGATCGCGACGGCGGCCTCGCGCGCGCCGACCACGGGGGTGATGTAGTTCACCCACAGCGCGACCTCGGCAGCGACCTCGGGCTCGTAGTAGTAGTCGATGAGCGCCTCGGCGTTCTTCTTGCGCGGCGACCCGATGGGGATCATCAGGTTGTCGTTCCAGAGGGTGCCGCCGGACTCCGGGATCGCGAACTCGAAGAGGTCGCTGCCGAGCTCGCCGTTGACGAGCGTGACGTCGCCCGACCAGACGATTCCGGCCACCGCGTCGCCGTTGATCAGGTCCTGCGTGTACGAGTTGCCGCGCACCGCGCCGATCTGCCCGCTCGTGACCTTCTCGCGGAAGATGTCGAGCGCGGCGTTGAACTCGTCCGCGCCGAACTCGCCCGAGATGTCGACGCCCTGGTCGAGCAGGATGAGGCCCATCGTGTCGCGCATCTCGCTCAGCACGACGATGCGACCGGCGAGCTCCGGCGCCCAGAGGTCCTCGAGCGTGCGCAGCCCGTTCGGGAGCGCCTCCTTGTTCCAGCACAGGCCGGCGAAGCCGCCCTGCCACGGCAGCGAGAACTTGCGGCCCGGGTCGAAGCCGACGTTCAGCAGGTCGGGGACGAGGTTGGCCTTGTTCGGGATGTTCGCGTCCGCGAGCTCCTGGACGAAGCCGAGGTTGATGAGACGGCCCGCCATCCAGTCGGTCAGCGTGATGAGGTCGGCGCCGATGTCCTGGCCGAGCGCGAGCTGGTCGCGCACGGTCGCGAAGTACTCGTTGTTGTCGTTGATGTCGACCTTGTAGTCGACCGCGATGCCGCTGCGCTCGGTGAACGCCTCGAGCGTCGGGTAGCCGCCGGACTCGTCCTCGTCCATGTAGCCGGGCCAGTTCGCCCACGTGACGTTCTTGTCGGAGTCGGACTGGTCGGTGGCGGGGCCCGGACCGCCCGACGTGCTCGGGGCGCAGGCCGCGAGCGCGAGCGCGGTGGCGCCGCCGACGCCGCCCGCGAGCATGGCCCGCCGGGACACCTGCGAGGCGCGAGCCTGCTGGACGAGGCGACGGATCAGGGGATCCTCGGGGAGCGTACGGGGCATGGGGTCTCCTTCCGGCTGACCCGATCCTGGCATAGCGAGGTCGCGTGACGGAACTATTCGCCGGTCCTGTCACACAGATTTTACGTTTTCCGCCGTATTCAGGGCCCGCCGCTGCGGAATCGCTCGCGTCCCGCGGTCCCACGCTCATCCCGCCTCGTCCGCGAGGACGGCGCGCCGCACCCGCCCGTGCTCGACGAGCCACACCTCGCCGGCGGCGAGCGGCGGCGGCGTCTCACGCGAGCGCGTCATCGCGCGCAGGTCGGACGGCGAGCAGCCGTGCACGACGAGCGGCAGGTCGCGCCGGACTCGCGCGAGCTCGGCCCAGTCGGCCTGCCAGGCGTCGGGGTCGCCGAGCACGACCGCGCGGCCCGGGTCGACGACGGGAGACGGGTCGTCCGCCCCCAGGA
>JAEWKY010000147.1 GCA_023457615.1 Actinomycetes bacterium
TGTAGTGCACCTGCAGCGTGTCGCGGTTGTAGCGCGCCCCGTGGCAGACCTCGCACGCGACGTAGACGTCGGGCAGGAAGTTCATCTCGATCTTGATCGTGCCGTCGCCCGCGCAGTTCTCGCAGCGGCCGCCCTTGACGTTGAACGAGAAGCGACCCGGGAGGTAGCCGCGGGCCTTCGCCTCCATCGTCTCGGAGAAGAGCGTGCGGATGCGGTCGAAGACGCCCGTGTACGTCGCCGGGTTCGAGCGCGGCGTGCGGCCGATCGGCGCCTGGTCGACGTGCACGACCTTGTCGAGCTGGTCGAGTCCCGTGACGCGGCGGTGCTTGCCGGGCACCTGGCGGGCGCCGTTGAGCTCGTTGGCGAGCACCTTGTAGAGGATGTCGTTGACGAGGCTCGACTTGCCCGATCCCGAGACGCCGGTGACCGCGACGAACGCGCCGAGCGGGAAGCTCACCGTGACGTCCCGGAGGTTGTTGGCCTTCGCGCCCTCGACCGTGATCTGGCGGCTCTTGTCGATCTTGCGGCGCTTCGTCGGCATCTCGATCGCACGACGACCGGCGAGGTAGTCGCCCGTGACCGACCGCTGGTTCTTCAGCAGCGACGCGTAGTCGCCCGAGTGGATGACCTCGCCGCCGTGCTCCCCCGCCCCGGGGCCGATGTCGACGAGCCAGTCGGCCGTGCGGATCGTGTCCTCGTCGTGCTCGACGACGATGAGCGTGTTGCCGAGGTTCTTGAGCTTCACGAGGGTGTCGATGAGTCGGCGGTTGTCGCGCTGGTGCAGTCCGATGCTCGGCTCGTCGAGCACGTAGAGCACGCCCGTGAGACCCGATCCGATCTGGGTCGCGAGCCGGATGCGCTGCGCCTCGCCGCCCGAGAGCGTCGCGGCCGCGCGCGCCATCGTGAGGTAGCCGAGCCCGACCTCGAGCAGGAACTCGAGGCGCAGGCGGATCTCGCGCAGCACCTGCGCGGCGATCTTCGCCTGGCGCTCGGTGAGGGTCAGCCGCTCCATGAAGGCGTAGGCGTTCGCGAGGCTCAGCTCGGCGACCTTCGAGATCGACTCGCCGTCGACGAGCACCGCGAGCACCTCGGGCTTGAGCCGCTGGCCGTCGCACACCGGGCACGGGATCTCACGGAGGTACTCGCCGTAGCGCTGCTGCGACCAGTCGCTCTCGGCCTCGGAGTACTTGCGCTCGATGTAGGGCATCACGCCCTCGAAGCCCGTGGAGTACTTCACGGTGCGGCCGTAGCGGTTGCGCCACGACACCGCGACCTCGAAGTCGTTGCCGTGCAGGATGGCCTGCTGGGCGGTGTCGCTCAAGTTCTGCCACGGGGTGTCGAGGTCGAAGTCGAGGTCCTTGCCGAGCCCCTGGAGGAGCCGCGTGAAGTAGGAGTACATCCCCTTGCCGGCCTGGTTCCAGGGCAGCACGACGCCCTCGTTGAGGGTGAGGCTGGGATCGCCGATCACGAGCTCGGGATCGACCGCCATCTTCGTGCCGAGGCCCGAGCACTCGGGGCAGGCGCCGAACGGGGCGTTGAACGAGAACGTGCGCGGCTCGATCTCGGTGAGCTGGATGGGGTGGTTGTTCGGGCACGACAGCTTCTCGCTGAAGGTGCGCGTGCCGGCCGGGCCGTCGACGTCCACGAAGTCGATCGTGACGAGGCCGCCCGCGAGACCGAGCGCGGTCTCGACCGAGTCGGTGAGCCGCGTGAGCAGGTCGTCGGCGGCGACGAGGCGGTCGACCACGACGGAGATGTCGTGCTTGTACTGCTTCTTGAGGGTCGGCGGGTCGGTGAGCTGGATCGTCTCGCCGTCGACGACCGCGCGCGAGTAGCCACCGGTCTGGAGCTCCTTGAAGAGGTCGACGAACTCCCCCTTCTTCTGGCTCACGACGGGGGCGAGCACCTGGTAGCGCGTGCCGGTCTCGAGCTCCATGAGCTGGTCGGCGATCTGCTGCACCGTCTGGCGCTGGATGAGCTCGCCGCACACGGGGCAGTGCGGCTCGCCGACGCGCGCCCAGAGCAGACGCATGTAGTCGTAGATCTCGGTGATCGTGCCGACCGTCGAGCGCGGGTTGCGGTTCGTCGACTTCTGGTCGATCGACACGGCCGGGCTGAGACCCTCGATGAAGTCGACGTCGGGCCGGTCGACCTGGCCGAGGAACTGCCGCGCGTAGGCGCTCAGCGACTCGACGTAACGGCGCTGGCCCTCGGCGAAGATCGTGTCGAACGCGAGGCTCGACTTGCCCGAGCCGGAGAGACCGGTGAACACGACGAGGGAGTCGCGCGGGATCTCGAGGTCGACGTCCTTGAGGTTGTGAACGCGGGCTCCGCGGACGCTGAGCTTCTGGTTCCCGGGGACGGACGCAATCGACACCCCGCAAGTGTACGGAGGGGTTCCGACATCGGCTGGCGGGTCCGCTCAGGGTGAACGTCGTGCTAGACGAGGAGCCGGCGACGCTCCCGCGCGAACGCCGGACCGGCGAGCAGCGCCCACCACGCCCGTTCGGACGGCGACATCCGCTCGCGTCGCCAGCGGGCGCCCGCGGCCGGGGTCAACGTCTCGAGCAGGTGTCCGAGCTCCCGCGTTCCCGGCCGCCGGGGTGGGAGGTCGTCGTCGGTCACGAAGGGCAGGACGCCCGTCTCCTCGGTCGCGAAGAGCGCGTCGACGACCGAGCCGAGCTCGAGCAGCACCTCCCACACCGTGTCGCGGCACACCGCGGAGGCGCCGCGCCCCCAGTAGGGCGTCGCGAGGCGGAGCCGGGCGAGCTGCACTCCGAGGTCGCCGCGCAGCCCCCGCAGCCGGGCGACCGCCTCGGCGGCGACCGGATCGCGCCGCGCGAC
>JAEWKY010000148.1 GCA_023457615.1 Actinomycetes bacterium
GGCCCGCAGACGCTCACGACGCTCAGCGCGCGACTCGGGGTGACGCCCGCGTCGCTCAGCCAGAGCATCGTGCGCCTCGTCGAGCGCGGCTACGCGGAGCGCGCCCGCGACGAGGTCGACCGGCGCCGCGTCTTGCTGCGGGCGACGCCTCGCGGGGTGGAGGTGGCGGGCGCGGCGCGGGCGCGCATGGACGCCTGGTTCGCCGGCCGACTGGATGCCCTCACCGCCGAGGAGCGGCACCGGCTCGAGTCGGTGCTGCCGGTGCTGCGCAAGCTCGCCGACCCCGACGGCTGACCCGCCCGGTCAGCCGCGCATCGCGACGCCGCGGCGCCAGTAGCCCATGAACGCCACCTGCGAGCGGTCGACGCCGAGATCCTTCACGAGGTGGCGGCGCAGGGTCGTCACGACGCCCGACTCGCCCGCGATCCAGAAGTACCTGTCGGCGTGCGGCGTCGCCGCGGTGAGCTCCTCGCCCAGGCCCGAGAAGAACGGCGTCTCCCAGAGCAGATCCTCGGTGTCGACATCCCGGATCTCGACCGACGCGACCTCGTCGCCCAGGTGCTCGAGCACCGCGGGCACGAGCACCTCGCCGTGGTCGCGCGCGCCCCGCACGAGCCACCGCACGTCGAACCCGGGCGGCGCCGCGATCGGCAGGATGTCGTCGGCGTGCGGCACCTCGAGGAACGCCGTGCCGAGCATGTCGCGCGCGACGTCCTCGAGGATGCGGGCGATCGCGGGGGCCGCCGTCTCGTCGCCGGCGAGCAGGATCCTCCGCGCGTCGCCCGGATCGAACTCGATCCCCCCGCCGCTCTCGCGGTTGCGGCGCGGTCCGATGAGCAGCAGCTCGTCGCCCCCGGCCGCGGCCGCCGCCCAGAGCGCCGCAGGCCCGGTGAGGCCGGGGGCGAGGTGCAGCACGAAGTCGATGACCACCGACGTGCCGTCCGGCCCGACGGCGATGTCGCGGATCGAGTAGGTGCGCATCGTGCCCCGCCTCTCCTCCGGGATCGACAGCCAGGCCTGGTACCAGTCGCCCTCGGGCATGTCGGGCAGCCCCGAGTCGGCGGGGAAGATGAGCTTGATGCGCTGGTCGAGCACGGCGCCGGGAGTTCCGAAGTCGTCGAGCGACGCCCCGCCGAAGGTGATGCGCGCGAACGTGGGGGAGATGCGCTCGACGGCCGTGACGCGCGCAAGGGCGACGAGGTACGGGCTAGCGGACATGATGCCTTCCTGCGGGGAGCACGAGCGGCTTGCCCGTGAGGGGGTCGGGGATGACGGAGCAGTCGAGGCCGAACACGTCGCGCACGAGGGCCTCGGTGATGACGTCGCCGGGGGCGCCGACGGCGTGCACGCGGCCGTCCCGCACCGCGACGAGCTCGTCGGCGTAGCGGGCGGCGAGGTTGAGGTCGTGCAGCACCATGACGATCGTCGTGCCGCGCGAAACGTTGAGGTCGGTGAGCAGATCGAGCACCTCGACCTGGTGGGCGACGTCGAGGAACGTGGTGGGCTCGTCGAGCAGCAGGATGTCGGTCTCCTGCGCGAGCGCCATCGCGATCCAGACGCGCTGCCGCTGGCCTCCCGACAGCTCGTCGACCGCGCGGTCGGCGAGGTCGGAGATGCCGGTCGCCTCGAGCGCGGCCGCGACGGCCGCGTAGTCGTGCGCGGTCCAGCGGGCGAGCAGCCTCTGGTGCGGATGCCGCCCGCGGCCGACGAGATCGGCGACGGCGATCCCCTCGGGCGCGGTCGGGCCCTGCGGCAGCAGGCCGAGCGTGCGGGCGATCTCCTTCGTGGGACGGGAGGCCACGGCGGCGCCGTCGAGCACGACCTCGCCCGCGCGCGGGCGGATCAGGCGGGCGAGCGCGCGCAGGAGCGTCGACTTGCCGCAGCCGTTCGCGCCGACGATCGCGGTGATGCGTCCCGCGGCGAGGTCGAGCGAGAGCTCCTCGACGACCGTGCGGTCGCCGTAGGCGAGGGTCACCGCCTCGGCCGAGAGCTGGTGGGCGGTCGTCATATCGAGCCTCCGGAGCGGGCCGTGCGGATCAGCAGGGAGATGAGGAAGGGGGCGCCGAGCGCGCCCGTCACGACGCCCACGGGGTAGCGCGTGCCGAACGCGAACTGCCCGACGAGGTCGGCGGCGAGCACGAGCAGGGCGCCGACGAGTCCCGCGGGCACGAGCAGCGAGGCGCCGGGTCCGAGGAGGCGCGCGGCGATCGGGCCCGCCATGAACGCGACGAACGCGATCGGGCCGCTCGCGGCGGTCGCGAAGGCGAGCAGCGCGACGGCGGCGAGGATGAGGGCCACCCGCGACGCCGACACCCGCACGCCGAGCGCGGCCGCGGTGTCGTCGCCGAGGCGGAGCGCGCCGAGCGCACGGTCCTGCACGAGCACGAGGGGCACGAGCACGAGGAACGCCGTCGCGAGCGGCGCGACGCTCGGCCACGACGCCCCGTTGAGGCTGCCCGCGAGCCACTGCATCGCCGCCTGCAGGTCCCAGGTCGCGGCGCGCGAGAGCACGTAGGAGATCGCGCTGTTCATCATCGCCGCGACGCCGATGCCGATGAGGATGAGTCGGGCCCCCGCGAAGCCGCGACGGTTCGCGAGCAGGTAGATCGCGAGAGCGGTGACGACGGACCCGGCGAGCGCGACGAGCGACACCCCGCCCTCGTCGAGGCCGAGGTAGACGATCGCGAAGACGGCGGACGCGCTCGCCCCGGTCGTGATGCCGATGATGTCGGGCGCGGCGAGCGGGTTGCGCAGCATCGTCTGGAACACGACGCCGCCGAGGCCGAACGCGAAGCCCGCGAGCACGCCGAGGGATGCCCGCGGCAGCCGCAGCTCGCCGACCGTGAACGAGGCGCCGGGCACGCGCTCGCCGAGCACGACGCGCACGACCTGGTCGAGGCCGTAGATCGTGTTGCCGACGACGAGGCTGACGACGAAGAGCACGGCGACCGCGACGGCGAGCGCGGCGGTGAGGAG
>JAEWKY010000149.1 GCA_023457615.1 Actinomycetes bacterium
GTTCCCCGCCTACCGGGGGGCGACCGAGGCGGCCCCCGACGACTGGCGCGCGTGGTTCCGGCTCGGGCTCGCCTACGACGCCGCGGGCGACCGTCGTCGTGCGCGCTGGGCGACGCGGCAGGCGATCCGGCTCTCGAGCGGTCGCGACCTCAGCGACCGCGACCTCAGCGACTGAGGGCGGCGCGCACGGCCTCGTCGATCGTGCGGTGCCGCCAGGTGAAGCCGTCCTCGGTCAGGCGGTGCGGCACGACCTGCATGTCGTCGAGCAGGAGGCGCTGCCCGGCCTCGCCGAGCGCGAGCCGGATCGCGGCCGCGGGCGCCGGAAGCCAGCGCGGGCGGCCGAGAGCACGCGCGAAGGCGGCGGTCACCTCGTCGCTCGTCGCCGGGGTCGGACCCGCGAGCACGACGGGGCCCGAGAGCCCGGATGCGAGCAGATGGACGATCGCGCGCACCTCGTCCTCGAGCGAGATCCACGGCCAGTACTGGGTGCCGGGCAGGAACCGCGAGCCGAGCAGGAACGTCGTGAGGAGTCGCACGGGGGCGAGCCCGCCCGACCGCGCGACGACGACGCCCGTGCGCAGGTTCACGACCCGGGTGGCGGGCGGCGCGAGCGCGGCGGCCTGCTCCCAGGCGAGCACGAGGTCGGCGAGGAACCCGTCGCCACGCGGCGAGTCGTCGTCGAGCCGCACGCGCGGGCGGTCGCCGTAGAAGCCGACCGCCGAGCCCGAGAGGAAGGTGGCGGGCGGCCTCGTCATCCCGGCCATCGTCTCGGCGAGCAGTCGGGTCGGCTGGATGCGCGACGACACGAGCTCGCGCTGGTACGCGGTCGTCCACGGGATGCGCGCGATCGAGGCGCCGGAGAGGTTGACGACGGCATCCGCCCCCTCGAGCACGGCCGGGTCGAGCTCGCCCGCGGCCGGATCCCAGTGGAACTCGCCCGCCTGCCGGGGCTCCCGACGCACGAGCACCTCGACGTCGTGCCCCTCGGCCCGGAGCGCGCGGACGAGCGGGGACCCGATCATCCCGGACGCGCCGGAGACGACGATGCGGCTCATCGGTGGCTCCCGGCGGACGCCCGGCCTACGCCAGGCTCGCCTCGAGCGTGATCGTCGTGCCCGCGAGCGCCTTCGAGACGGGGCAGTTCGCCTTCGCGTCCTCGGCGAGGCGCTGGAACTCCTCGGCCTCGAGCCCCGGCACCTTCGCGCTCACGAGCAGGTGGATGCCGGTGATGCCCTCGCCGGGCTGGAACGTCACGGCGGCGGTGACCTGCAGGCTCTCCGGCGCGTGACCGGCCTGGCCGAGCGCGTTCGAGAACGCCATCGAGTAGCACGCCGAGTGGGCGGCGCCAAGCAGCTCCTCGGGGTTAGTGCGGCCCGCCTCGCCCTCCGAGCGCGCCTGCCACGTGACGGGGAACTCGCCCGCGTCGGACGAGTCGAGGCTCGTCGTGCCCGATCCGCTCGTCAGGTCGCCGAACCAGAGCGTGGTCGCTTCAGAGGTGAGTGCCATGGGCCGAGCCTACGTCGGCTCGGGCGGTGGCGGCACCCCCGCGGCGGAGGAGGCCCGTGCGGGCGAGGAGCAGGTAGAACTGGCAGCCGAGGCAGTACGCGAAGACGGAGTTGAGGAACGCGGCGACGAACGCGGCGGCGCCCGCGACCACGAGAGCGACCGGCCCGACGACGACGAACAGCGCGAGTCCGGCGACCGTCACGACGAGTCCCACGCCCTGCGCGAAGGTCGGCGGTGCCGGGTCCTCGAGCTCGGCGGGAGGCGTCAGCCGGGGGCGCACGAGGCGCTGGAAGAGCACGCCGTAGGGATGCCGCCGGATGCCCGCCACCGCTCCCCAGAGGAAGACGAGGGCGGCGTAGACGGTGAGGCCGACGGCGACCCAGGTCGCGCCGAGGAGTGCGAGGGCGATCACGACGAGGAACAGGACGGCGGTGATCGCCGCGCCGAAGCGCGGGCCGCGCGGGTCGATCCCGGGCCGCGCGATGTCGGCCGACGGGCCGGCGGGAGCGGTCATGCGGCGAGCACCTTCTCGAGCTCGGCGACGACGAGGTCGCGGCGCACCGCCCCGCCGATGCGGGCGCGCACCGCGCCGTCGCGGTCGAGGATGAGCGTCGTCGGGGTCTGCAGCACGCGGTACTCGGCCGCGAGCTCGGGGCGCCGCGTCACGTCGAGGTCGACGTGGGCGACCTCCGGGGTGCGAGCGGCGAGATCGTCGAGCACGCGCGCGGTCGCCGTGCACGGCGCGCACACCTCGGTGGAGAACTGCAGGAGCGTCGCGCGGGCGCCGAGCGCGACGCCGTCGATGCTCACGATCCGGGAGCCGCGCACCGACCGCACGCGGCCCTGGGTCGTGCGGTGCAGCACGCCGAGCAGCGTCGCCGCGAGCACGAGGCCCGCGAGCGCGAACGCGGTCGATCCGGCATCCATACCGGCGAAGGTAGTTCCGCGCGCGGGTCGCGTCACGCGGGCCTGTCACACGCCGTCACACGCCGCGGGCGGATAACGTGAGGGACGTGTCCGAGCCTCGCGAGATCCAGTTCCGTTCCGACATGACCGTGGAGCTCGTGCGGTCGAGCGCGCACGACTCCGACGTCGTCTTCGCCGCGCGCGTGTCGACGATGGGGGAGCAGACCCTCGAGGAGGCCGCGGCGGGCACCGAGGCGGGCTCGAAGGACAAGGGGCTCATCAACTTCCTCATGCGCGACCGCCACGGGTCGCCGTTCGAGCACAACTCGATGACGTTCTACGTGCAGGCGCCGCTCTTCGTGTTCCGCGAGTTCATGCGTCACCGCATCGCCTCGTACAACGAGGAGTCCGGCCGCTACCGCGAGATGCGCCCGGTGTTCTACGTGCCCGCGCCGTCGCGCAACCTCGTGCAGGTGGGCAAGCCCGGCGCGTACGACTTCATCCCGGGCACGCCCGAGCAGACGTCCGTCGCCGTCGACTCCGGCCGCGCCGTCGCCGAGTTCGCCTACGCCGAGTACCAGAAGCAGCTCTCCGCCGGCATCGCGCGCGAGGTCGCCCGCACCGTGCTGCCGCTCTCGCTCTACTCGTCGATGTACGTGACGATGAACGCGCGCTCGCTCATGAACTTCCTCTCCCTGCGCACGAAGCGTCCCGACTCCCACTTCCCGTCGTTCCCGCAGCGCGAGATCGAGATGGTCGCGGAGCTCATGGAGGAGGCGTGGAAGCCCCTCATGCCCCTGACCCACGCCGCGTTCGAGGCGGGCGGCCGGGTCGCTCCCTGATCGGAGCGGCCGTCGCGATCCGGTGACGGCATTCCCCGACGCGCCGTGACACGCCGCGTCGCTCCTCCTCCCGTCACGGGATCGCGA
>JAEWKY010000150.1 GCA_023457615.1 Actinomycetes bacterium
GTGCTGCTCGCTCCGCCGCCGGGTGCCGGCCGCAGCTCGGCGGTGCTCGTCGAGGCGCTCTGGGAGGCCGGGGTGCCCCGCGACGTGCTCGGACTCGTCGCCGCCGAGGGCGAGGTCGCCCGCGCGCTCGTCACCGCGCCCGAGGTCGGGCGGGTGCTGCTCACGGGGTCGATCGAGACGGCGGCGCTCTACCGCTCGTGGCGGCCCGACCTCCCGCTCCTCGCCGCGACCACCGCGGTGAACTCGGTCATCGTGACCCCGAGCGCCGACCTCGACCGCGCCGTCGCCGATCTCGTGGCGGGCGCGTTCGGCAGCGCGGGTCAATCGTGCGCCGCGGCATCCGTCGCGATCCTCGTCGGCTCGGTCGGCGCCGACGACGGCTTCCGTCGGCGGCTCGCGGATGCCGTGGCGGGACTCGCGACGGGGGCGCCGTTCCATCCGGCGACGCTGGTCGGGCCGCGCGCGACGCCGGCGACCGGGCGCACGGCGCGCGCGCTCACCCAGCTCGCCGAGGGCGAGAGCTGGCTCGTGACGCCCCGGGCTCTCGACGACACCGACCGGCTCTGGTCGCCCGGGGTGCGCGACGGAGTCGCTCCCGATGCCGACGCCCTGCGCTCCGCCGCCCTGGCTCCCGTGCTCTCGCTCGTCGCGGTCGGCACGCTCGACGACGCGATCGCCCTGCAGAACGCGAGTCCCTACGGGCTCCTCGCCGGGCTGCAGTCGCTCGACGTCGTCGAGATCGCGACCTGGCTCGAGGCGGCGGAGGCGGGGGGGCTCGTCGTCAACCGCGCGCTCGCGCCGGGCGCCTCGCGTCGGCGCCCCTGGGGCGGCTGGAAGCGCTCGTCGGTCGGCGGCGACGCGTTCACCGGCGGCCCCCACGAGCTCCTCCCGCTCGGCGATTGGCACCCCGAGGAGGCGCCGCCCAGCGAGGAGCTGCATCTCGACGGACTCGACGAGCGCGTGCGCGTGACGATCGAGGCCTTCCAGCCGCAGCTCGACTTCGCGGCCTTCGATCGCGTCCGGCGGGCCGCGTTCTCCGACGAGGAGGCGTGGACGACCGAGTTCTCGCGCGGTCACGACCCCTCGGCGCTCGGATGGGAGCGCAACGTGCTGCGCTACCGCCCCGCGGAGGTGGTCGTGCGTCTGAGCGACGGCGCGGATGCGGCCGACCTCGCACGCACGCTCGTCGCCGGGGTGCGAGCCCGGGCGCGGATGCTCGTGTCGACCTCGGTGCCCCTGCCGTCGGGGCTGCTGCCCTACGTCGACGACGGCACGCCGCTCGGGCGATCGCTGCTGGGGCTGCTCGGGGTGCAGGTCGAGGACGACGAGGCGTTCCGCGCCCGCGTCGCCCGCGGCCTGCCGGCGCGCATCCGGCTGCTCGGCGGCGACCCCGTCGCGGTCGCGCACGCCACGGGCGGGTCGCCCGACGTCGCCGTCTGGTCGGGCGCCGTGACGGGCGCCGGACGGATCGAGCTCCTCCCGTTCCTGCGCGAGCAGTCGGTGACGATCACGGCGCACCGCTACGGCATCCCCGATCGCGACATCGCGGCGCTCGTGATCTGAGGCCGCGGACCCCCTCAGCCCGCGAGGGCTGCGGTCACGTACGCCGGGGCGTCGTGGTCCGGGATGCCGAGCGAGCGCAGGCGGTCGACGAACGCCCGCGCGGCCTCCTGCGCGTGCCGCGTCGCGTCGTCGGTCGAGAGGGCGACGTAGGTGCCGTTCCGGCCCCGGGTCTCGACGACGCCTGCCTGCTCGAGCTCGCGGTAGGTGCGGGCGACGGTGTTCGGCGCGAGCCCGAGGTCGTCCGCGAGTCGCCGCACGGTGGGCAGCCGGGCGCCGGCGGAGAGCGCGCCCGAGCGGATCTGCTCGACGAGCTGCAGCCGGAGCTGCTCGAACGGCGGGACGGGGGAGGCCGGGTCGACGGCGAGCAGCGTCATCGCGCGGACTCCGTCGGGGCGAGCGGGCGGGCGGCCGCCGCGGCGGTCTCGGGCCACAGGGCACGGAGGAAGTGGCGCTGGGGTGTGCTCGCGAGTGCCACGATCCCGATCGCGACGACGGCCGCGAGCACGACCAGCGGCACGACCGCCCCGAGGATGATCGCCGCCGGACCGAGCGGCAGGGCACCGGCGACCCCGACCACGGTGAGCATGACGGCGACGCAGCCGACGGTGAGGGGCGCGGTGACGAGGGAGCGGAGGGTCTCGGCGCGCAGCGCGTCCTCCCAGGCGAGGCGCGTCACGTCGCGGGCCGGGCTCGGCTGGGCAACGATCGCGCGTCCGAGCAGCTCGAAGACGACGAGCGCCGCGACCGCGAGCGCCGACACGACGACGAGGGAGACGAGGCTCGTGGTCTCCCTCGGGTTCCCGACGAGGAGCGCCGCGACGAGCGTCGCGCCGAGGGCGACCACGCCGATGAGCACGCGGGCCCCGGTGAGCTCGAGCGGCATGACGTAGTCGCGCAGGGCGACCTCGCGGGAGCGGGCGATGCGGGCGCCGGCGTCGGCGCGAGGCCGCGCGAGAACGGCGCCGACCGCGCTGCCGACGCCGACGCCGAGGAAGAACCCGGCGATGAGCACCCACTGCTGTACGAGCTCGAACGGCCCGATCGCCGCCGTGGTCCCGCCGAGGGCGAGCCCCGCGAGCGCCCCCGCGACCGTCGCGCGCTGCCGGATCGCGAGGGCGCGCTCGACGATCGGGGCGACGTCGTCGGTGAGCGCGAGCCCGACCGATCGCGACAGGCGACGCGCCTGAGCGGCCCGGAAGCGGGGCGAGAAGCTCAGCGCCAGGATCGTGAGGAGCGCGACGCCGGCGAGTGCGGCGAGGACGGTGAGGAGCGGCACGAGATCATCCTTTGTTCGATCTTTGTACCACTGTAGCAATACAATCTGCCGACGTCGAGGGCTCAGTCGTAGGAGCGGTGCACGAGCCGGGAGAGCACGATCGCGCTGCGCGTGTGGTCGACGGTCGGGGCGACCCGGATGCGCTCGAGCGCGTCCTCGAGCGAGGGGATGTCGCGCGACCGCACGTGCACGATCGCGTCGGCGTCGCCGGTGACGGTCGCCGCGTCCTGCACCTCGGGGACCGCGGAGAGGATGCGGCGCAGCTCCTCCGGTGCGACCGTGCCGCGGCAGAACAGCTCGACGTAGGCCTCCGTCGCGAGGCCGTCGACCTGCGGGTCGACCTGGATCGTGAACGCGCGGATGACCTTGTCGGCGACGAGCCTGTCGACGCGGCGCTTCACGGCCGACGCGGAGAGGCCGATGCGGTCGCCGATGTCGCCGTATCCGGCGCGCGCGTTCTGCCGGAGCAGGTCGAGGATCCCGTAGTCGAGGCTGTCCATGGGCTCAGAGTACGCGGGATCGTTGCGCGAGCCCCCGTGGATTCGGCGGACTGGTGCGTCCCACGCCCGGAAACTCCGGATGCGTGCGTGCGATTCTGGAAGCATGCAGGATGCCACCGCCACGTCGACGCTCGCGGCCGCCCCCGAGCGCGTCGCCGTCCCCAAGACGGTGCTCATGTGCCGCCCCGAGCACTTCACCGTGAGCTACCGGATCAACCCGTGGATGCATCCCGAGGACCCCACCGACACCTCGCTCGCCGTGCGGCAGTGGGAGTCGCTGTACCGCATCTACCAGGACCTCGGCTTCCAGGTCGAGCTGATCGACCCGATCCCCGGCCTGCCGGACATGGTGTACTCCGCGAACGGCGGCTTCACGCTCGACGGCATCGCGTACGGCGCCCGGTTCCAGTACGACGAGCGGGGTCCCGAGGGTCCCGCCTACATGGACTGGTTCCGTGCGCACGGGTTCGAGGTGGCGGAGCCGGTCAGCGTCAACGAGGGCGAGGGCGACTTCCTGCTCGTCGGCGAGCGCATCCTCGCCGGCACGGGCTTCCGCTCCGACGCCGCGTCGCACGACGAGCTGCGGAAGCTGTACGGCCGCGAGGTCGTGACGCTCGAGCTCGTCGACCCGTCGTTCTACCACCTCGACACGGCGATCGCCGTGCTCGACACCGTGTCCGACTCGGGCAACGGCAACATCGCCTACCTGCCGAAGGCCTTCTCGCCCGCGAGCCTCGAGATCATCCACGAGCTCTATCCCGACGCGGTGCTCGTCGACGAGGTCGACGCCGCCGTGCTCGGTCTCAACAGCTTCAGCGACGGCAAGCACGTCGTCATCGCCTCGCGCGCGGTCGGGTTCGAGGCGTCGCTGACGGCGCGCGGCTACGTGCCGATCGGCGTCGACCTCTCCGAGCTGCTGCTCGGCGGCGGCGGCGTGAAGTGCTGCACCCTCGAGCTGCGCCGGTAGTGCGCGGATGAGCACGACCACGGTCCACTCGACCGCCGAGGCGATCGAGCTCGTCGAGGAGTTCGGCGCGCACAACTACCACCCCCTGCCCGTCGTCGCGACGTCGGCGGTCGGGGCCTGGGTCACCGACCCGGAGGGCAAGCGCTACCTCGACTGCCTCGCGGCCTACTCGGCCGTGAACTTCGGGCACGGGCACCCCGCCCTCGTCCGCGCGGCCCGGGAGCAGCTCGACCGCGTGACGCTCACGAGCCGCGCGTTCCACAACGACCGGCTCGGACCGTTCCTCGAGCGACTCGCGAAGCTCGCCGGCAAGGACATGGTGCTCCCGATGAACACGGGCGCCGAGGCCGTCGAGTCGGGCATCAAGGTCGCCCGCGCGTGGGGCTACCGCGTCAAGGGCGTGCCCGACGGCCGCGCGAAGATCGTCGTCGCCGACGGCAACTTCCACGGCCGCACGACGACGATCGTCGGCTTCTCGTCCGACCCCGACGCGCGGAACGGCTTCGGACCGTTCACCCCCGGCTTCGTGTCGGTGCCCTACGGCGACGCCGCCGCGATGGAGGCCGCCCTCGACGACGACACCGTCGCCGTGCTGATCGAGCCGATCCAGGGCGAGGCCGGCATCGTCGTGCCGCGCCCCGGTTACCTCGCCGAGGTGCGGCGCATGACGGCGGAGCGCGACATCCTGTTCATCGCCGACGAGATCCAGTCGGGACTCGGGCGCACGGGCGCGACCTTCCAGTGCGACAACGAGGGCGTCGTGCCCGACCTCTACCTGCTCGGCAAGGCGCTCGGCGGCGGCATCGTGCCGGTCAGCGCCGTCGTCGGCGACCGCGACATCCTCGGGGTGCTGCGCCCGGGGGAGCACGGCTCGACGTTCGGCGGCAACCCGCTCGCGGCGGCGGTCGGCCTCGCGGTGGTCGAGCTGCTCGAGACCGGGGAGTACCAGGCACGGGCGCGCGAGCTCGGCGCGCACCTGCAGTCGCGGCTGCGCACGCTCGTCGGCAAGGGCGTCGCCGCCGTCCGCGGCGCGGGTCTCTGGGCGGGCGTCGACATCGATCCGGCCCTCGGCACCGGACGCGAGGTGTGCGAGCGGCTCATGGCCCGCGGCATCCTCGTGAAGGACACCCACGGCTCGACCATCCGCTTCGCGCCCCCGCTCGTGGTCGAGACGTCCGAGCTCGATCTCGCCGTCGACTCCCTCGCGGCGGTGCTCGCGGAGCTGCGCACCTCCTGAGGCGTCGGTTTCCGTCGGAATCCGGCACTGATACCGACAAGATTCGACGCCTCACCGACCTACGCTGGAGGGGTGTCGACCCTGACGCCCGACCTCCTCGCCCGCATCCGCGAGCGCGCCGCGGGGTACGACCGCGACAACGTGTTCTTCACCGAGGATCTCGACGAGCTCCGCGCCGCCGGCTACCTCGCGCCGCGCAGCCTGCTCGAGACGGCGCGCGATCAGCGCCTGCTCGCGGCCCACGCCCCCGCCACGGCGCTCGGCGTCAACATGCACCTCGTCTGGGTCGGCGTCGCGCGCGTGCTGCACGATCGAGGCGACACGAGTCTCGACTGGGTGCTGCGGGATGCCGAAGCCGGCGAGCTGTTCGCGTTCGGCAACAGCGAGCCGGGCAACGACCTCGTGCTGTGGGACTCGCTCACCCGCGTCGATCCGGTGGAGGGCGGCTACGCGTTCACGGGCACGAAGATCTTCACCTCGCTCGCCCCCGCCTGGACGCGGCTCGGCGTTTTCGGGAAGCTCGGCGACGAGCTCATCCACGGGTTCCTGACGCGCGACGACGCGGGCGTCGAGACGCTCGACGACTGGGACACGCTCGGGATGCGCGCGACCCAGAGCCACTCGACGAGGCTTCACGGAGCCGTGGTGCCCGAGGGCCGCATCTCGCGGCGCCTCCCGGTCGGGCCGAATGCCGATCCGTTCGTCTTCGGCATCTTCGCGAACTTCCTGCTGCTCATCGGGTCGGTGTACGCCGGCGTCGCCGACCGCGCGCTCGAGCTCGGCGTCGAGGCGGCGCACCGCCGCACCTCGCTCAAGACGGGCCTGAGCTACGCGGCCGACCCCGACATCCGCTGGCGTCTCGCCGGGGCCGCGCTCGACCTCGACGCGCTGCGCCCCGACCTCGAGACGCTGGCCCGGGATGTCGACGGCCTCGTCGACCACGGGGGCGACTGGTTCCGGTTGCTCACGGGCGCGAAGCACCGCGCGACCGAGACCGCGCGTCGCGTCGTCGATCAGGCGATGCGCGTCGCGGGCGGCGGCGGGTACCGCACGAGCAGCGAGCTCGCCCGGCTGCAGCGCGACGTGCTCGCCGGCATCTACCACCCGTCCGACACCGAGTCGGTGCACGCCACCGTCGCCACGAACCTGCTGGGGCCCCTGCCGTGAGGACGACGCCGTGAGACTCGCCACCCTGCGTCGCGACGGCGACACCGTCGCCGTGCGGCTCGACCCCGAGGGCGCCGTCGAGATCCCGGGGTTCGGCGACGTCGGCGCGCTGCTCGGCGATGCCGACTGGCGCGCGATCGCCGCGCGGGCGGCGGGCCGCACGCTGCCGCTCGCCGACATCCGCGATGACGCGTGGGCGCCCGTGGTGCCCTCCCCGCGGAAGATCCTCTGCGTCGGGGTCAACTACCGCGCCCATATCGCCGAGATGGGGCGCGAGGAACCCGACTTCCCGACGGTCTTCAGCAAGTATCCCGAGGCGCTCATCGGTGCGGGCGACCCGATCATCGTGCCGCCGCACGCCGCCGACGCCGTCGACTGGGAGGCGGAGCTCGCGGTCGTCGTCGGCACGCGGCTCGCGCGCGCGACCGAGGAGGAGGCCGCCGCCGCGATCGCGGGGTACACCGTGCTCAACGACACGAGCATGCGCGACTGGCAGAACCGCACGCTCCAGTGGCTGCTCGGCAAGAGCTTCGAGAAGTCGACGCCGGTCGGTCCCGTGCTCGCGACGGCCGACGAGGTGCCGCCGGGTGCGCGCATCACGACGCACGTCGACGGGGAGCTCATGCAGGACGGCACGATCGACGACCTCGTGTTCGGGCCCGCGGCGTGCCTGGCCTACATCTCGCAGGTCTTCGCGCTCGAGCCCGGCGACCTCGTCGCGACGGGCACCCCCGGCGGCGTCGGCCACGCGCGCACGCCCCCGCGCTACCTCGGGGACGGGTCGACCGTGGTGACGGCCATCGAGGGGATCGGCGAGCTGCGGAACACTGTCGTCATCTCGGCCTAGCTTCCACCGGGTGGAAAGTCGGTCGGGATGCCGAGCGCGGCTTCGTAGGGTGACCGCATGACCACGATCACCCTCGCCGACGCCATCGACGCCGCCGGCGGCAACCCCGTCGACTACCTCCGGAACGCTCAGTCGAAGCCGACCGTGTTCCCCGTCGCCCCCGAGTTCAGCAACTGGCGCAGCGAGCAGCAGTCGTGGCGCACGGGATGCGCCCTGCTCGACCAGTCGCACCACATGACCGACCTGTTCCTCACCGGCCCGGATGCCGGGCGGCTGCTGCAGGACCTCGCGGTCAACTCGTTCGCGACGTTCACGCCCGGCAGCGCGAAGCAGTTCATCGCAGTCAACCACGAGGGCTACCTGATCGGCGACGCGATCCTGTTCCACCTCGACGAGAACTCGTACGACCTCGTCGGCCACCCGTTCGCGATCGACTGGGTGCGCTACCACGCCGAGATCGGCGACTACCGGGTCGAGCTCGAGCTCGACGGGAACTCGATCGTGCGGCAGGGTCCGCCGAAGCTCTACCGCTACGAGCTGCAGGGGCCGAACGCGCTCGCGATCGTCGAGAGGTTGATCGGCGGCGAGGTACCCGCGACGAAGTTCTTCGGCATGGCCGACTTCCGCATCGCGGGTCGTGACGTGCGCGCCCTCCGGCACGGGATGGCGGGACAGCCCGGGTTCGAGCTGTTCGGCCCGTGGGCCGACGGCGACGCGATCCGCGAGGCGATCCTCGCGGCCGGCGCCGACCTCGGCATCACGCTCGTCGGCTCGATGGCGTACTCCTCGGCGAACCTCGAGTCCGCCTGGGTGCCGTCGCCCACCCCCGCGATCTTCTCCGGGCAGGGCATGGACGAGTACCGGGCGTGGCTGCCGGCCGCACGCGCCGGCTCGATCGCGGGCTCGGTCGACTCGTCGCGCATCGAGGACTACTACGTCACCCCGTGGGACCTCGGGTACGACCGCTCGATCAAGTTCGATCACGACTTCGTCGGGCGTGCGGCGCTCGAGGGGATGTCGGCGCGGCGCACGAAGGTGACGCTCGTCTGGGACGAGGACGACGTCGCCGCCGTGATGCGCTCGCTCTTCGAGGAGGGCCTGCCCGCGAAGTACCTCGCGCTGCCGAAGGCCCGCTACGGCTTCTTCCAGGTCGACCAGGTGCTCCTCGACGGCGTGCAGGTGGGGGTCTCGCACGACTGCGGGTACATCGTGAACGAGCAGACCTTCGCGTCGCTCGCGTCGATCGACCTCGCGCACGCCGCACCCGGCACGCGGGTGACGGTGCTGTGGGGCGAGAGCCCGAACACCGCGAAGCCCGCGGTCGAGCCGCACCGGCAGGTGGAGATCCGCGCGACCGTGGCCCCGGCACCGTTCTCGGCGGAGGCTCGGGAGAACTACCGCCGCAACCGCTGACCTCGCGCCGACCACGCGCCGACGCCCCGACGCGAGTCGAGCGGTCGGGTGCGACGGATCACACCCAGCCCTCCTCCCGCAGCCACGCCTCCGCGAGCGTCGTCCACTGGCGGGCGTCGCCGTCACCCTCGAGCCGCGCGAGGTTGAGCCCGTGCCGCCCCGCCGGGAAGACGTGCAGCGCGTGGCGCACCCCGGCCGCCGCGAGAGCCATGCCGAGCAGGTAGCTGTGCTGCACGGGCACGACGGGATCCTCGGCGGTGTGCCAGACGAAGAACGGCGGCGCGTCGGGCCCGACGAGCAGGTCGACGCTCGCCGCCGCCCGCTCGGCGCTCGTCGCG
>JAEWKY010000151.1 GCA_023457615.1 Actinomycetes bacterium
GCCCCGCGCGGCCAGACGGGCGTCGCGACGGGGCTCACCAACACGACCAAGACGATCGGCGGCGCCTTCGCCTCGGCGACCTTCGGCCTCGTGCTCGCGACGGGCGTCGTCGCGGGGGCGGGCACCGCGGCGAGCCTCTCCGGCTACTACACGGCCTGGGCGATCTGCGGCGGCACGGCCGTCGTCGCGACCGTGCTGCTGTTCTTCGTGCCGAAGCTCGCCTTCGCCGACACCGAGGAGGACGTCGCCCTGGAGACGGGCTATTTGCCTGATTCGGCCGCCTCGTCCGAGCCGGAAGCGGCCGAATCGGGCAAATAGCCCATCACCCCCGTCGGCTCCGTCACTCCTTCGGCGTGAGCGGTGCGCGGACGACCTTGTGCGGCGCGGCCTGCGCGACCGGCTTGATCGTCACGAGGTCGAGGTTCACGTGCCCGGGCAGCTCGATCATGTGCACGATCGACTCGGCGACGTCGTCGGCCGACAGCGGATCGTCGACGCCCGCGTAGACCGCGTCGGCGCGCGCCTGGTCGCCGCCGAAGCGCACGAGCGAGAACTCGTCGGTCTTGACCATGCCGGGGGCGATCTCGAGCACGCGGATCGGCTCGCCCGCGAGCTCGAGCCGCAGCACCGCCATGAGCATGTGCGCTCCCGCCTTCGCGGCGTTGTAGCCCGCGCCGCCCTCGTACGCGACGCTCGCCGCGATCGACGTGACCGTGAGGATGTCGGCGTGGCCGGCATCCCGGGCGCCGTCGCGCAGGGCGGGCAGCAGGGCCGCGATCACGTTCTTGACCGCCACGACGTTGATCTCGAACATCGCGCGCCAGTCGTCGGCGTCGGCGTGCTCGACGCTCGCCATGTCGAACGCGCCGCCCGCGTTGTTGACGAGGGCGTGCAGGGGTCCGAGCGCCGCGATCTCGGCCGTCGCCCGCGCGACGTCGGCGTCCGACGTGAGGTCGGCGACCACCGGACGGAACGCGTCGCCGAGGTCGGCGGCGAGCGCCTCGAGACGATCGGCCCGGCGCGCGACGCCCACGACGTGCCAGCCGTGAGCCGCGAACAGCCTCGCGGTCGCCTCCCCGATGCCCGAACTCGCTCCCGTCACGACCACGCGCTGCGTCATGACTCCACGTTAGGGCGTGTCGCATAGGGTCGAAGCCGTGAGGGGGAACCGCCGCATCCCGCTGTGGGACAACGCCCGCTTCGGCTGCATCGTGCTCGTCGTGATGGGCCACGCCATCCAGCGGCAGACCCTCGACTCCGACAACGCGCTGACGCTCTACCTGTTCGTCTACGCGTTCCACATGCCGGCGTTCGCGATCATCAGCGGGTTCTTCTCGAAGGCGTCGCCGCCGTCGAGCCGCGCGATGCGTCGCGTCATCACCGACTTCGTCATCCCCTACGTGATCTTCGAGGCGATCTGGAGCCTCGTGAAGGCGATCGTCGAGCAGCGCCCCGCCTTCAACCCGACCGAGCCGTCGTGGACGCTGTGGTTCCTGCTGGCGCTCGCGATCTTCCGGCTCGTGCTGCCCTACCTCGTGCTGCTGCGCTGGCCGCTGCTGTGGGCCGTGCTGCTGAGCGTCGGCGTCGGCTACCTCGCGAACGTCGACTCGACCTTCTCCCTGTCGCGCGCAATCGGCATCCTGCCGTTCTTCGTGCTCGGCTGGCTGCTGCGGCAGTGGGATGTCGTCGAGTGGTGGCGCGGGCTCGGCGCCGTGGTCTGGGCCTGGCGGACCGCCGCGGCCGGGGTGTTCGCCGCGTGGCTCGCGGTCGTCGCGCTGAACGTCGGGGCGTTCCGCGATTTCGACCTGCAGAACTGGTTCTTCTACGACGACTCCTACCGCGACCTCGGCGAGCCGACCTGGTGGGCGGGTCTGCTGCGACTCGGGCTCCTGGCGCTCGCCGCCATCCTGAGCGCCGCGTTCTTCGCGCTCATCCCGCGGCGGGAGACGTTCTTCAGCGCGTTCGGGCAGGCGACGATGTACGTG
The DNA here is from genome assembly GCA_023457615.1 of Actinomycetes bacterium. GTDB lineage: Bacteria > Actinomycetota > Actinomycetes > Actinomycetales > Microbacteriaceae > Pseudolysinimonas_A. The sequence goes on from JAEWKY010000151.1 coordinate 1,986, forward strand.
TACCTGCTGCACAGCTTCGTGCTCTATCCGCTCCGCGAGTCCGGTGTGCTGCGCGACGATCACGCGTCGGCGACGTGGCTGCTGACGATGGTCTTCGCCTCGTTCGCGATCGCGATCGTGCTCGCGAGCCCGCTCGTGCGGCGGCTGTTCCGGCCGCTCGTCGAGCCCAAGCCCGGCTGGCTGTTCCGCGAGCTCGACGACCGGCACGGCGCGTCGCGCACGGATGCCGTCGGCGCGCGGCGGGATGCCGCGCCAAGATGAGGGCGTGAGCGAGCGGATCGGCGTGGTCGGGGGCGGCATCCTCGGCGTCGCGATCGCCCGGGCGCTCGTGCGCCGCGGCGCCGGCGAGGTGACCGTGCTCGAGAAGGAGGACGCGCTCGCCCGGCACCAGACCGGGCGCAACTCCGGCGTCGTGCACGCGGGCCTCTACTACGCCCCCGGATCGCTCAAGGCGCGGCTGTGCCAGGCGGGGCGCGTGCTGCTGCGCGACTACTGCCTCGAGCGCGGGCTGCCGTATCGCGAGGCGGGCAAGCTCGTCGTCGCGGTCGACGACGGCGAGCTGCCCGCCCTCGCCGAGATCGAGCGACGCGCGACGCTCAACCGCGTCCCGGGGCTCGCCCGGCTCGACGGGGTCGACGCCCTGCGCCGTATCGAGCCGCACGTCGCGGGCGTCGCGGCGTTGCACTCCCCGCACACGGCCGTCGTCGACTATCCCGCGATCACCGAGGAGCTCGCGCGCGACGTGCGCGCGGGCGGCGGCGCCGTGCTGCTCGGCCACGAGGTGACCGCGCTGCGCCTCGACGCCGGTCGCGTGCGCGTCGAGACCCCGAGGTCGGAGCACCTCTTCGACCGCCTCGTCGTGTGCGCGGGGCTCCAGTCCGACCTCGTGGCGCGCCGGGTCGGCGGCGATCCGTCGCCGCGCATCCTGCCCTTCCGCGGCGAGTACTGGTCGCTCGACCCCGCCCGCGGCGACCTCGTGCGGGGCATGATCTACCCCGTCCCCGACCCGCGCTTCCCGTTCCTCGGCGTGCACCTCACGCGCGGCGTGCACGACGACGTGGTCGTCGGTCCGAACGCGGTGCCCGCGCTCGCCCGCGAGGGCTACCGCTGGCGCGACGTGTCGCTCGCCGACACGTGGGGCTCGCTCACCTGGAGCGGGGCGCCGGCGCTCGCCCGTCGGCACTGGCGCCTGGGGCTGCACGAGCTCGCGGGCTCGCTGAGCAAGCGCGTGTACGTCGAGCGGGCGCGGCGGTTCGTGCCGGAGCTGCGGATGCGCGACCTCGTGGCACGACGGGCGGCGGGCGTGCGCGCCCAGGCCTGGGCCGCCGACGGGGCGCTGGTCGACGACTTCGCGGTCGATCAGGTCGGCCCCGTGACGCTGCTGCGCAACGCGCCCTCCCCCGCCGCGACCTCGTCGCTCGCGATCGCCGACCACGTGCTCGAGCATCACCTCGGCCTCGGCTGATTACGTCGCGTTGCACCGCCGGTGGCCGCACGGCGCGCGTCGACCTAGGCTCGCATCCGGCCGGGGCGCCACCGAGGCCCCGCCGATCGATCCACGAGGAGCACCCCATGTCGGACTGGAAGTTCGAGACCCAGCAGATCCACGCGGGCGCCGCGCCCGACCCCGTCACGAACGCGCGGGCGACGCCGATCTACAAGACGACGTCGTACGTCTTCAACTCCGCCGACCACGCGAAGAACCTCTTCGCGCTCGCCGAGTTCGGCAACATCTACACGCGCATCAACAACCCGACCCAGGCCGTCATCGAGGAGCGCCTCGCCGCGCTCGAGGGCGGCACCGCGGCCCTCGCGACCGCCTCGGGCTCGAGCGCCATCACCTACGCGGTGCTCAACATCGCGGGCGCCGGCGACCACATCGTCTCGTCGTCGTCGATCTACGGCGGCACGTACAACCTCTTCAAGTACACGCTCGCGAAGCTCGGCATCGAGGTCACGTTCGTCGAGAACCAGGACGACGCCGAGGAGTGGCGCGCCGCCGTGCGCCCCAACACGAAGCTGCTCTTCGCCGAGTCGATCGGCAACCCGCGCATCAACATCCTCGACATCGAGCTCGTCGCCGAGGTCGCGCACGCCGCCGACGTGCCGCTCATCGTCGACAACACGATCGCGACGCCGTACCTCATCCGTCCGTTCGAGTTCGGCGCCGACATCGTCGTGCACTCGGCGACGAAGTTCCTCGGCGGCCACGGCACGGTCATCGCGGGCGTCATCGTCGACGGCGGGAAGTTCGCCTGGTCGCAGCACGTCGACAAGTTCCCGGGCCTCACCGAGCCCGACCCGTCGTACCACGGCGCGTCGTACACGACGGTGCTCGGCGACGGCATCGCCTACGTCATCAAGGCGCGCGTGCAGCTGCTGCGCGACACGGGCGCGGCGCTCTCGCCCGACAGCGCGTTCTCGCTCATCCAGGGCGTCGAGACCCTCTCGCTGCGCATCGAGCGCCACGTGGAGAACGCGCAGGCGATCGCCGAGTGGCTCGAGGCGCACCCCGACGTCGCCTCGGTCAACTACTCGGGCCTCGCGTCGAGCCCCTGGTACGCGGCGGCGCAGAAGTACGCGCCGCGCGGCGTCGGCGCCGTGCTGTCGTTCGAGCTCAAGGGCGGGGTGGATGCCGGACGCGCCCTCGTCGAGAACGTCGCGCTGTTCAGCCACCTGGCCAACATCGGCGACGTGCGCTCGCTCATCATCCACCCGGCGTCGACGACGCACTCGCAGCTCACCCCCGAGCAGCAGCTCACGACGGGCGTCACGCCCGGCCTCGTGCGGCTCTCGATCGGGCTCGAGAACGTCGAGGATCTGAAGGCCGACCTCGACGCGGGCTTCGCGGCCGCGCGCAAGGTCTCCGCCGCCAACGCCTCCGCCTAGGTGCCGAACGCGGGTCGAGTGCCCGCCGCAGGCGGGTGTAGCGAAACCCACCCCGAGTCGCTCGGGGGCGGTCTCGATGCACCGCGCCGCGCGCGGCACTCCACCCGCAGGTGGACGTAACACTCACCCGCGATCCGACAGAATCGGGGGGATGGACTGGCAGACTCCCGAGGACGCCGCGCCGTCGGCGTTCGTGACGGAGTCCCAGCGGCGCCGCGTCGCGGGCAAGCCGCCGGTGACCGGCGCGTGGCGCGAGGGCGACGACCCCGGCGCACGACGCTTCGCCGTCGTCGGCGACCTCGCCCTCGAACGCGGGGGCGGCATCCCGAACGTCACCGTCGCCTACGAGACGTGGGGCGAGCTCGCGGCCGACGGCTCGAACGCCGTGCTCGTGCTGCACGCCCTCACGGGCGACTCGCACGTCGTCGGCCCGGCGGGCGCCGGCCACCCCACGGGCGGCTGGTGGCCGGGCATCGTCGGACCGGGGAAGGCGCTCGACACCGACGAGTACTTCGTGGTCGTGCCCAACATGCTCGGCGGCTGCCAGGGCACGACGGGTCCCGCCTCGCTCGCGCCCGACGGCGTCGAGTGGGGACCGCGGTTCCCGTACCTGACGATCCGCGACCAGGTCGCGGCCCAGGCGGCGCTCGCCGACCTGCTCGGCATCGACCGCTGGGCCCTCGTCGTCGGCGGCTCGATGGGCGGCATGCAGGCCCTCGAGTGGGCGGTCACCCATCCGGAGCGCGTCGAGCGCCTCGCCGTGCTCGCCGCGCCGCCGCTGTCGAGCGCCGACGAGATCGCGCTCAACTCCGTGCAGGCGGAGGCGATCCGGATGGACCCCGCCTTCCGCGGCGGCGAGTACTACGACGCCCCGGAGGGCGAGGGGCCGCACCGCGGTCTCGCGCTCGCCCGGCGCATGGCGCTGCTCAACTACCGCTCCCCGACCGAGCTCAACGACAGGTTCGAGCGCTCGTGGCAGTCGGGCATCTCCCCGCTCGGCGGCGGCGGCCGGTTCGCGGTCGAGAGCTACCTCGACTTCCACGGCAACAAGTTCACGCGGCGCTTCGACGCCAACAGCTATCTCGTGCTCACCGACGCGATGGACTCGCACGACATCGGCCGCGACCGCGGCGGGGTCGCAGCCGCCCTCGCGACGATCACGGCGCGCACGCTCGTGCTCGGGATCGACTCCGACCGGCTCTTCCCCGTGGAGGGGCAGGAGGTGATCGCGCGGCACGTGCCGGGCAACCTCGACGGCGACGCGCCGCACGTCATCTCCTCGCCGTTCGGACACGACGCCTTCCTCATCGAGGACGCCCTCGTCGCGACCCAGCTGCGTCGTATCCTCTCGGCATGAGGCGGATGCGGTGCGCGGCGATCGTGCTCGCCGCGCTCGCCGCGGCCCTCGCCGGCTGCGCCCCGACCCCTCCCGCGCTGCCCGACGGCGTGACCGTGCTCGTCTACCAGCCCCGGCCCGACGTCGCCGCGGGGCGGCTCGCGATCCAGGTGGCCAACGCCGGGGAGGACGCCGTCGAGGTCACCGCCGCCCGGCTCGTCTCCCCCGACTTCGCCGACGACGTCGTGTGGCCGGGCGACACCGCGACCGTGCAGCCCGGGCTGCGCCTCGACCTCCGCGCGCCGATCCCCGGCTTCACCTGCACCGCCGAGCCCCACGTGCGCGCCGAGCTCGAGGTCGCGACGGCCGCCGGCGTCGCGACCGGCACCGTCGACGTCGACGACCCCTACGAGCTCGTGCCGCGCCTGCACGCGGAGGGCTGCGTCGGCGCGGCGATCGCCGAGATCGCGACCCTCACGCCGCGCGAGGTGGTCGTCCCCGCCGGGCAGGAGCCCGCCGTCCTCGTGGTCGACGTCGCGCCCACCGGGGCTCCCGGCACGGTCGAGATCGTCGGAGTGCGCGGCACGACCCTCCTGCAGCCCGCCGACGCCGGGGTCTCGACGCCCGAGCTCGCTCTCGGCGTGCCGCTGGACGCGACGGGCCCGCACGAGCTGCGCGTGCCGCTGCTGCCGAACCGCTGCGACGCGCACGCGCTGGCCGAGGACAAGGTCGGCACGATCATCCCGTTCCTCGTCGACGCGGGCACCGCGGACGAGCCCGTGCGCTGGCTCCTGATCCTGCCGGACGAGCTGAAGAGCGCCCTCTACGGGTACTACTCCGCGTACTGCGAGCTCGACGCCGGGTGAGGCGGGGCGGGCCGGATCCGTCCGCGCGAGGACGGAACTGTACCCCGCGAGAGTACCCCTGCTCCGGGCGTGGCACCCCCCGTTCGCGTGGCACCGTATGTCACGATGAGCTTCGAAATGGACCTCATCAGCAAGGAGCGCGACCGGCTCCTCCAGCGCAGCGCCCGGGTCTACGGGTTGAGCTTCACCGCGGTCGCCGCCCTCTGCTTCGCGCTCCCGGGCGCACTGCCGCTCCCGGTGCTGCTCATCGTGCTGCCGCTGCTCGTCATCCTCGCCGCGGCCCAGGTCGCACTCGGCCTCGCGCGCGGGCTGTGGTGGCCGGTGCTCGCGCTCGTCGCCGGCAACGGCGTGGTCGTGGCCGTCGGGCTCCTCGCGTCCCCGCCGAGCGATGCGGCCTCCCTCGGTCTCCTCCACCTCGGCGCCGCCGCCCTGCCGTCGACCGCCCTCGTCCTCACGACGTCGGTGCCGCGCATCGCGCTGCTCGCCGTCGGCGCGCTCGGCGGCGTCGGCGCCGTGGTCTTCGCCGAGATCGCCGACCCGGGCACGGCCCTCCGCAACGGCGGCACGGTGCTCGTCGGCTGGGGGCTCGCGGCCCTCATCACGGTGTGGATCAACGCGGGCGTCCCGCAGGTCGCGAAGCGCATCGCGAGCATCGGCCGCGCCCATCGCGCCGAGCGCCAGGCCAGCGAGCTCGAGGCGCAGCGCCGGCAGTCGGCGCGGCTGCTCCACGACACCGTGCTCGCGACGCTCACGCTGCTCGCGCACTCCGGCGTGGGCGTCAAGCCGCAGGCGCTGCGCGAGCAGGCCGGTGACGACGCCCGCCTGCTGCGCCAGCTGCGGCTCGGCACCGCGCCGGCACCCGCGGCCGAGGCGACCGAGACGGGCACGGTCCCCGTCCTGAACCCCGACGAGACGGTGCTCGGCACCACGCTCGAATCCGTCAAGCAGCGCTTCGGGCGCATGGGCCTGACGGTGAGCTGGCACGGCACGGGACAGGTGCTGCTGCCGAGCCACGCGCTCGACGCGTTCCTGCTCGCGCTCGCCGAGTGCCTCGAGAACGTGCGTCGGCACTCCGGCGTCACGGAGGCGCACGTGACCATCACCGACGACGACAAGATGGTGCGCGCCCTCGTCACGGATGCCGGGGTCGGCTTCGACATCGCCGACGTCGACGAGGCGAAGCTCGGCTTCGCGGAGTCGGTCGTCGGCCGCCTGCGCGAGGTCGGCGGCAACGCGCGGCTGTTCTCGGCGCCGGGGTCCGGCACCACGGTGGCGCTGGAGGTGCCGCGAGTATGAGCAAGAGCGACACCATCCAGTTCTCCCAGCCCGAGGAGAACACCCTCGGCGTCGTCGTCGGCAACGCCCGCCGCGCCGTGCAGTCGACGGCCCGGCGGCTCGGCCGCGCGGCGAGCGCGCACCGGGCGAGCCTCGGCACCGCGTTCCTCGGC
>JAEWKY010000152.1 GCA_023457615.1 Actinomycetes bacterium
TTTTTTTAAACCCCCCCCGCCGCCAAGTGGGCGCCCACGAGCCGCCCGGCGACGAGCGAGCCGGGCAGCACGCCGTAGCGCTCGGCGAGCGCGCCGAGCGAGCGGCTGCCCTCGAACTCCGGCGCGAGCAGATGGTCGAGCAGCAGGGGATCGAGCACGGGGGACGGATCGTCGAGCGGGGGGATGCCCCGACGACGGCATTCGCGGTCGAGCAGGGTCAGCCCCGCAGCCGCGTCGTAGACCGCGAGCGGCACGCCGAGCACGAGCAGCGTGCGCAGCGTCTGCGCGACCTCGCCCACGCTCGTCTCGGCGCGATCCGATCCCCAGTCCCAGCGCACGACCTCGGCGCCGTCCTCGTCGAGCACCGCGATGCGCGCCGCGACGATGCGACCCGTATCGAGTTCCGTCCCGACGGTCGCGAACTCCACGACCCCGAGACGCCCCAGCACTGTCCCCATCCGCTCAGGCTACGTCTCCGCACCTGGGTGCGCGCGCAATGCCCCGGGGGCTAGCGCGTCGCGTCGCCGATGTGCAACCAGTAGAACGCCTGGGTGCCGAGCGTGAGGGTGAGGCGCCCGTCGTCACCGACCGCGGGGAAGTCCGCGCCGCCGAAGAGGTCGCGCAGGGGAGCCCCGTACCAGCCGTCGAAGTCGATCGTCACCGACACCGGGTTGTGCGCGAACGAGAACACGCACAGGATCTGCTCCGGCCGGTCGCCGTGCGCGCTGCCGGAGCCCTCGTAGTCGCGCACGAAGGCGAGCACCGACTCGTGGTCGGTCGTGAGCACGCGCAGCGCGCCGAGCCCGAACGCCGGATGGGCCTTGCGGGTGTGGATGACGTTGCGCACCCAGTGCAGGAGCGACCGCGACTGGGCGAGCTGCGACTCGACGTTGACGAGCGTGTAGTTGTAGACGAGCGACTGCACGACGGGGAGGTAGAGCTTCCCGGGGTCGGCCGTGGAGAAGCCCGCGTTGCGGTCCGGCGTCCACTGCATGGGCGTGCGCGACGCGTCGCGGTCGGGGAGCCAGATGTTGTCGCCCATCCCGATCTCGTCGCCGTAGTACAGGAACGGGGAGCCCGGGAGCGAGAACAGCAGCGCGTGCGCGAGCTCGAGCTCCTGCCGTGCGTTGTCCAGCAGCGGGGCGAGCCGACGTCGGATGCCGACGTTGACGCGCATCCGCGGGTCGTAGGCGTACCAGCCGTACATCGCCTGGCGGTACTCCTCGGAGACCATCTCGAGGGTGAGCTCGTCGTGGTTGCGCAGGAACACGCCCCAGCCGGCGCCCGTCGGCGTCTCGGTGGTCTCCGACAGCACGCGCTGCAGCTCCTGCGCCGACTGCGCGCGCAGCGAGTAGAAGATGCGGGGCATGACGGGGAAGTCGAACGCCATGTGGCACTGCGGAGCCTCGTCGGTGCCCATGAACTCGACGACCTCGGCAGGCCACTGGTTGGCCTCCGCGATCATGACGCGGCCCGGGTACTCCTCGTCCATCATCCGGCGCACGGCCTTGATGAACTCGTGGGTCTCGGGCTCGCCCTCGCCGGAGCCCTCCTCCGACTCGTAGAGGTAGGGGATCGCATCGAGCCGGAAGCCGTCGACGCCCATGTCCATCCAGAACCGGATGATGTCGAACACGGCCTCGTGGACCGCCGGGTTGCGGTAGTTGAGGTCGGGCTGGTGCGAGAAGAAGCGGTGGAAGTAGAACTGGCGCCGCTCGGCGTCGAAGGCCCAGTTGGAGTCCTCGTAGTCGGTGAAGATGATGCGGACGTTCGGGAAGCCCTCGTCGGTATCCCGCCACACGTAGAAGTCGCCGTACGGCCCCTCCGGATCGCTGCGGGACTGCTGGAACCACTCGTGATGGTCTGAGGTGTGGTTGAGCGGCAGGTCGATGATGAGGCGCATGTTGCGCTCGTGAGCCTTCGTGACGAGCTCGCGGAACTCCTCGAGGGTGCCGAACTCGGGCAGGATCTGCCGGTAGTCGGCGACGTCGTAGCCGCCGTCGCGCAGCGGCGACTGGTAGATCGGCGGGATCCACAGCGCGTCGACGCCGAGCCATTGCAGGTAGTCGAGCTTCGAGATGAGGCCGCCGAGATCGCCCGAGCCGTCGCCGTTGGAGTCGACGAAGGATCGCACCATGACCTCGTAGAAGACCGCCCGCCGGTACCAGTGGGGGTCGAGGGTGAGGCCGGGCAGCGTGATGGGAGCCGTGAACGTCACCGTCCGAGTCTGACACCTGCTGCCCTGGGCGCGCGCCTAGAATCGCAGGGATGTCCGTCCCGACCCCGCACGCCGAGGCCCTCGCCCGCATCCCCGTCCGCGAACGCGAGCTCGAGGTGCTCGGCTCCCGCACCCGTTTCTGGGACTTCGGCCCCGAGGATGGGCGCGACGTCGTCGTGCTCGCCCACGGCTACCGCGGCGACCACCACGGACTCGAGCCGGTCATCGCGCAGCTCGACGGCATCCGCATCATCAGCCCCGACCTCCCGGGCTTCGGCGACTCGACGCCGCTCACCGCGGCCCGGCACTCGATCGAGGGCTACGGCCGCTGGCTCGCCGCCTTCATCGCGGCGCTCGGCCTCCCGCCCCCGCCCGTCGTGCGCGGTCACGCCTTCGGATCGATGGTCGCCTCGCACGCGATCGCGGACGGCATGCCGGCGCGGGCCCTCATCCTCGTGAACCCCATCACGACCGACCCCAAGGTCGCCGCGGGACGCGGCATCACCTCGGCCACGCGCGCCTTCTACGGCGTCACGCGCGCGATGCCCGGCGGCCTCGCGCGCGTCTGGCTCGGCAACTGGGTCATCGTGCAGTTCATGAGCATGAACCTCGTGAAGACCCCGGACGCGACCCTGCGCCGGTGGATCCACGAGGAGCACCACCGCTACTTCAACGGCTTCTCCGACCCGCGCACCGTCGCCGAGGCCTTCGACG